>CAZRTY010000240.1:0-3535 GCA_964603055.1 uncultured Rhodothermales bacterium
CGATCGTGCCGATGTTCACGTGCGGCTTCTGCCGTTGAAATTGCTCCTTTGCCATGACTATTCGCTTATCTGATGTGCTATTGGCAATGATGCCGGAATTAACTAGGCCGCCGCTCCAGTCGTCGTCGAGATGATCTCTTCGGCAATCGACTTCGGCACTTCCTCGTACTGTTCAAACTGCATTGAGTAGATCGCGCGTCCCTGCGTGATCGAGCGCATGTCGGTCGAGTAACCGAACATCTCGCTCAGCGGAACGAGCGCCTTGATCACCTGGGCATCCTGACGCTGACCCATGCTCTGGATCCTGCCTCGCCGGCTGTTCAAGTCGCCAATCACATCGCCCATATACTCTTCGGGCGTAATGACCTCAACTGCCATAATCGGCTCCATCAGCGCGGGACTCGCACGGCGAGCCGCATCACGAAATGCCATCCGACCCGCGATCTCGAACGAAACGGCGTCGGAGTCAACCGCGTGGAACTTGCCGTCGTAGAGCCGCGCCTTGATGCCTTCTACAGGGTAACCGGCGAGCGGTCCCTGAGACATCGCGCTGGCAATTCCTTTCTCGACAGGCTGAATGAACTCGCGCGGAATGGAACCACCGACGATCGCGTTCTCGAACACCAGACCGGTCTCGCCCTCATTCGGGCTAAACTCGATGTAGACCTCGGCGAACTGACCACGACCACCCGACTGCTTCTTATGGGTATAGTGCTCATCCACCGTGGAGCGAATGGCCTCGCGGTACGCAACCTGCGGCTTACCGACGTTGGCTTCGACCTTGAACTCACGCTTGAGGCGGTCCACGATAACCTCGAGGTGAAGCTCACCCATGCCGGCGATCAGGGTCTGACCCGTCTCGTCGTCCGTGGATACCTGAAACGTGGGGTCTTCTTCGGCAAGCTTCTGAAGCCCTGTGCCCAGCTTATCACTGTCGGCCTTGGTCTTGGGCTCAATCGCGATGCGGATAACCGGCTCCGGGAAGTCCATCTGCTCGAGGACGACCGGGTGGTCCGGATCACATAGCGTGTCGCCCGTCCGAACGTCCTTCAAGCCAACGGCCGCTGCGATATCACCGGCACTCACCACGTCCACGTCTTCACGCGAGTTCGCGTGCATGAACAGGATTCGCCCTACGCGCTCCTTCTTCTCCGTCGTCGCATTGACGACCTGCGAGCCCTTTTGCAACTGACCGCTATAAACTCGGAAGAACGTCAGCTTACCGACATACGGGTCGGTCATAATCTTAAACGCGACGGCACTGAACGGCTCGTCCACCTTCGGCTCACGCGTGACCTCGTCCTCAGTACGAGGCACCATGCCTGTCACCGGCGGTACATCGAGCGGACTCGGCAGATACTCAAGGACGCCATCCAAAAGGCGCTGAATACCTTTGTTCTTGAATGCCGTACCGCAAAATACCGGCGTAATGTCGAGCGAAAGCGTGGCTTTCCTGACCGTCTCCTGAACCTCTTCAGCGGTAATCTCCTCGCCCTCGAGGTACTTCATCAGGAGCTCGTCATTGTGCTCCGCGATTGCTTCGAGCAGGTTGATGCGCCAGCGACGCGCCTCGGCCTTGAGGTCTTCGGGAATCTCGAACTCGTCGTACGAGGTGCCCTGCGAAGCATCGTCCCAGATAATCGCTTTGTTGCTGACGAGATCGACCACGCCGCGGAACATCTCACCAGCCCCAATCGGGATCTGGAGCGGAACCGCATTGGTGCGCAGACGATCCTTCATCATCTGGATCACGTTCTCAAAATCGGCGCCCGTCCGGTCCATCTTGTTGACAAACGCGATGCGGGGAACGTGATACTTCGTAGCCTGCCGCCAGACTGTCTCTGACTGCGGCTCAACGCCTCCGACGGCACAGAAGAGCGCAATGGCGCCATCCAGAATACGAAGCGAACGCTCTACCTCAACGGTAAAGTCGACGTGACCCGGCGTATCGATGATGTTGATACGATGGTCATGCCAGAAGCACGTCGTCGCGGCGCTCGTAATGGTGATCCCACGCTCTTTCTCCTGCTCCATCCAGTCCATGGTTGCACCACCCTCATGGGTCTCGCCCATGCGATGCAGCCGCCCTGTGAAGTAGAGAATGCGCTCAGTTGTCGTCGTCTTACCGGCATCAATGTGGGCCATGATGCCGATGTTGCGCGTGCGCTTGAGCGGGATATTTTTATTGTCTGCCATCTCTTCGACTCAACTAACGTTCATTCGAACACGGCCACTTTAGAAGCGGAAGTGCGCAAATGCTTTGTTTGATTCTGCCATGCGGTGGGTGTCGTCCTTTTTCTTGACGGCTCCACCCTCACCTCGAGCTGCAGCCTGCAACTCATTGGCCAGACGGACCGTGAAGCTGCGATCACCGCGCGCACGGGCATACTGAATGATCCACCGGAACGCCAGGGCAACCCGACGCTCAGGGCGGACTTCGATCGGCACCTGGTAAGTAGCACCGCCAACACGACGACTGCGGACTTCAACGAGCGGGGCCACGTTATTGACGGCCTTTTTGAAGATCTCGACGCCAGGCTCTCCGTCACGCTCCTCGATAATATCGAAGGAGTCATAAACAAGGCGCTGCGCCGTGCTCTTCTTGCCGTCGACCATTACGCTGTTGATGAACCGCGACACCAGATCGTCGCCGTATACCGGATCCGGCGAGACGGTGTGTTTATCAGCTCTTTTCCTTCGCATAGCCTGTTCTTCAATTGCGAGCGCGCCAATCGCCGCGGCCGCTACTGGATATCCTAAAGACAAAATGGCGCCGCGCACAGCACAGCGCCGTTACCGGCTGGAGCCGGACTTATTTCTTGGGCCGCTTCGCGCCGTACTTGGAGCGAGCCTGCTGACGATCTTGCACGCCGGCGGTATCAAGGGCTCCACGAACGACGTGATACTTAACACCCGGAAGGTCCTTCACACGACCACCCCGCACCAACACAATGGAGTGCTCCTGCAGGTTGTGTCCCTCACCCGGGATGTAGGCAATCACCTCGATGCCGTTCGTCAAGCGAACCTTCGCGACCTTCCGAAGTGCCGAGTTCGGCTTCTTCGGCGTCGTCGTATAAACGCGCGTACAAACGCCACGCTTCTGCGGGTTTGCCCTCAGAGCGGCGGATTTCGTTCTCTTGGTCTGGGCTTGTCGCCCCTTACGAACCAGTTGCTGAATAGTAGGCACTATTCGTCCTCAAAGCTTGAACTCGTTCTCACGATCACGGCAGATGCCGCGGTGAATTCAGTTAACCAATATAGCGGTCTCACTTTTCCTCTCCTAATACTGTCCATCTAAAATACTGTGAACCGCATTAGGACGCCGTTAAGCGCAGCCAGAGCCGCAAAAACCACTGCTTTGGCCTAGCGGTGATATATATCACCCGACCGACACGGCAATGAAAAAGGCGGCTCGTCGCCGCCCTCCCCAATCCCGATGCGCACTGCATCGGATGGCTCAACCAGCCGAAGGCTTTTCGTCTTCGTCTGGTATGGAGGCTCCGTCTCCGGAAGAAGCGCTGCTAACATCCTCTAC
>CAZRTY010000241.1:0-3519 GCA_964603055.1 uncultured Rhodothermales bacterium
CGACGCCTTGAAACGACGCCTTGACGCCATGGAGCGGCGACATGACCCGGCGGGGAGCGGAACGCTTGTGACGTTCGTCTCCGTGCGTCCCGCGGTTGGCGCACGAGCGATCCGGGCGCAGCGTGGCCGGGTTTGTCCCGGCCGGTGCGTGGTGTGCGGGGCGGGGCGGGCACCCGGCTTCCCCACACACACACAACCCCGTACCGACCGCCGTCCTACGGCCGGTACGGGTGTGCGCTATCGGACGACGACCATGCGGCGTGTGTCGGTGAATGACCCGGCCGACATCCGGTAGAAGTACACGCCGCTGGCAAGGTTCGAGGCATCGAAGGGGGCATCGTACCAGCCGGGCTGATGGTCGGCACTGACGATGCGGGCGACCTCGCGGCCGAGCATGTCATAGACGCGGATGGAGACGTGCCCGGATTGCGGGACGGCGTAGCGTATCGTCGTCCGTGGGTTGAAGGGGTTCGGATAGTTCTGATCGAGGCGGTACGTGGACGGCACGTCGGCAAGGGTCTGCTCGGCGGAGACGGCGGTGACCACGTCGGCCTCGGACTTCATGGGTTCGGCGTTGCCGACGGCATCATAGGCGATGGAGAAGAACGCATAGGTGGAGTCCGGCTGGCCGAGGAATCGGGCCTTGATCGCGAACGTGTTGCGCTGCCAGATGGTGAACGGCCCGTCGTTGACCGCTACGTAGACATCGTAGCTTCGTACCCCCGACCCGGCATCATTGCCCTGCCATTCGACGGCGAACTCCCGCGATTCCTGCCCGGCGGTCAGCGAGAGGACGCGGCTCGATGGTAGATCGATGTCGATCGTATTGATCCACGGATCCGTGTCGATCGGATCATTGAGGTCGAAATAGATCCGTGCCTCGTTCCGGATCCGCGCATCGTTGGGAAGTTGTTCATGCGCCGTCACCGTAAACGAAACGCTGCCCTCTCCTTCCGGCGAGGTCTTATTGGGAGGGAGAAACCCGTCGAGCGGGTCGAACGGGAGGTCGTTGATCTCGGGGTCGTAGGTTGTGAACCGCCACGTAACGATGCCCGTTTCGAGCACGAGGTTGGCATCGATGAGCAGCTCGAAGCGCGGGTCGTCGAGCGGCACGCGTGTGAAGTAGGAGCGCTGCCCCGGCGGCACGGGGACGGTGCGGCCACTGAACGTGACATCCCCCAGTTCGAATGTCGTAAGGTCGAACGATCGGACGTCGAGCGTATCGCGAATGAGGACTTCCTGTGCCGGCGCCGAGGCGTCCGGCATGTTCTCGAAGCGAATGATGTAGTCCATACGGCGACCGGGCAGGATATAACGATGTTCGCCGACGCCCCACATTCCAATCTTGTCGTTGGGGTCGGCGGATGTCAACACCTCGACCTCGGCGGGCTCGCTGCTCGGCGGAATCGGCGAGACGGGTGAGTCTTCGTCCTCTTCGGGCGTGCAATCCTCCTCGTAGGCACACTTCCCACGATCAGTATCCTGAACGCGGATCTGCGCTTTGCGGATATCGGTTTCGTTGGGGTCGGAGGTGAAGTACATGTTGTCGTCACCGAGCGGGTATACTCGATGGACCTGAACGCTCAGCCCTCCGGACGACCAGTTGTCGATCGTATAGAAGTTGCCGTCCGGGCTTTCGAGGATCGAGAGGGTGTGCGCATAGGAGGGAGGGTTGAGGGGGTCGAGATCCTGCCCGGAAAACCACGTTTCAACTTTCGACATGGCGTTCGTCATGGTTCCCAGCGTCCCGACCTGGCGAACCCTCCAGCCGTCCGACAGGGCGTCGTTTCCGCGGATGTCGTCGATAAGATTATTGGACGCAACCGCACAGCTGTTGTCGGTCTTCGCAAACCCGAAGCTGACGACTTTCTTGAACTCGAGCTTGAAGCTGTCGTCTCCCACGTTTTCCAGGGCCTGGTTGATCGGCCCGATGAGATGTTGTGCATCATCACCGAAATGGTCTTCCAGTGGCGTGAGTGAAAGGCCGCCCATCTCAGACACGACGTATTCATTTCCCATCTGAAAGACGCGTTGTGCACTTGCATTCTCACAGACGATGGCGATAGCCAGTATTGCAACGATCGTTCTCATGTTCGCTCTTCGTAGGAGGTTCATCTACCGGTAGATCCAGCCTGCAATCAGTTCCAGCTGTTGCGGATCATTGATCGCCGCCGTGATCTCGATCTTTCGACTTTCCCCGGCCACGAGGGTGAGTGTCGGCAACTCGATGACCATATGGTTCTCGCCCATCAGCACGGGAGCCACGTCGCGCCACCGGACTTTCCGTCCGCCGGGTCCGGTCATCTCATGCCATTTGACATCCCACTCGGCATTGTTCGGGAGCCCGGAGAGGATTGCATGTCCGCTCACATCGACGTTGCCTTCGTTGTACAGAACGATCGTATAGACTCGCTCGCGGGTACGTGGCACCCGAGGCGGCGCGAGCATCTGAACGTGTACCTTCGGGAAGATCGCGGCATCGACTCGGAAGGCGTTTGCCAGCACCGTTTCGTTGCTGCCGTCGGCCACGGTAACGTGTCGTGCTCCGGTCGGCTGCCCCGCCATGTCAAAGGTCGCCTTCACGACGGTGCCGGTCGAGTTCACTTCCGTATGCGACGGAACAAGCGATTCGGAGCCCCCGCCGCTCAGCGCAACCGTGGTCGACTCGGAAAATCCCGTACCGGCAATCGAGAGTGTCACCGAGCCCATGTTGCCGCCGCTTTGCGGGCTGGATGCCAGTACTCTGAATTCATTACTCGTTACTTCCCCCCGCAGCGTCATCGTCGCCCAAAGAGGGGGGGCGGGAAGAGGCCCGGAGGCGGGAGGCTGGTCGTACTCAAGCTGCAGTTCGACCGTTCTGTCGGGGCCGCCTGCAATCGGGAAAACACTCATCATGACCGAGTCCCGACCGCTCGGAATCGTCAGGGAGGTACCGAGTACGTCCGTCATGTAGTGGACGTACATCTGCCCGCTGCCCCAGAGAGCGAACGGCACCGTCAGCGGTTGGCGCAGGACGCGATTCGTTCGCACGATGAAGATGCCGGGATCCCGCCCGTCCGCCGAGGCCTCCTTGAGCACGGCTGCTACCAGATACGGTGGACCTTCGACGATGACCATCGGTGCGCGTGCCTCGCCCCCGCGAGGATCCCGCACGACGACCTCATAGTCGCCATAGATGTCTCCCTGGACGAGATCAAAGGTAACGGTAATCTCCGTCGGAGTGATGGTACCGACCGCACCCGCAATCACGGCCTGGCCTTCGGGGTCACCGCATGCCACGCACTCGAGGGTTGTCGTTACATCCGGGTTGAACCCCTCTCCGGTAATCGTGACCGTGCGGACGCCGCTTGACGTGAGTCGATCGGGTTCGATCGATATCTTTGCGGCGAGCTCGACCACCGAGCCGGCGGTGAGTATGATCCCCTCGGGGGTGATGGAAGGATACAGCGCAAGACCGGCCGGCACGTCGACGAGTCCGCGCCGCTCGCGGAAGCCGCCGTAGACGGGATGCGTATTCTC
>CAZRTY010000242.1:0-3466 GCA_964603055.1 uncultured Rhodothermales bacterium
TGATGACTTTGTCTACCTCGGCGCCACGTGTATCTTGCGCGCTCCATTATTTTCAGAGCTTAAGAAAATAGCTTTATGGCTTGGTGGGAGGCACTGATCCTCGGCCTGGTGCAGGGGTTGACGGAGTTTTTGCCCGTATCGTCCTCGGGGCACCTCGTCCTCGGGCAGTACTTACTCGGGATTAATGAACCGGGCATCACATTCGAGGTCTTCGTGCACTTCGGCACGGTGATGTCGATCCTGACGGTCTATCGGCGCCGCGTCTCTCAGCTACTGGCTGATCTGCTTCGAGCGCTTGCCACGCCCTCATACATCGTCGATGCACTCCGGCCCGGCACAATCGAGCATGATCATACGGGTGACGCCTCGGAGAAGAACCTGAGGGTGTCGGTTCGACTCGCAGCGTTCATCCTGCTCTCCATGATCCCGACAGGGCTCGTCTATGTCTTCTTTGGCGACTGGCTGGCGTCCAAGTTCGCTGATCCGCGCTTCGTGTGCGCGATGCTGCTCGTGACGGGCGTCATCCTCCTGATGATTCGCTTCCGACCCGATCCAAACGGGGTGTTGTCACCGGTCAAGGCGATGGCGGTGGGGCTCGCGCAAGGCGCGGCAATGATCCCCGGCATCTCGCGGTCCGGCTCGACGATCATGGCCGCGATCTATCTCAATGTTGATCGCAAGCAAGCTGCCGATTTCTCCTTCCTCATGTCGCTTCCCGTGATTCTTGGCGCCACACTTCTGGACGTCATCGATATCGTCGGATCAGGTGCCTCTATCAACTGGGTGCCACTTTTTATCGGTGCTCTCGTAGCCTACGTTTCAGGTGTCTGGGCAATCCGAGTGGTACTCGACTTCGTCAAACGCGGCAAACTTCAGTATTTTGGATACTACCTGTTCGTGGTTGGTACGCTCGGGCTCATCTTCATACGCTAATGCTACATGCGATTAACCAGCTATGAGAAGGATGTCCGGCGCGAGATCGAGCGCTGGGAGCGAGGCGAATCTTCGATTCTAATGCAGGCCATGAACTGGGCGATGAAGCCGGTCGATTATGTTGTCGACCGCGTTGCCCCGCCCGAGGTCGTAGATCAAGCCGGTAGTGCCGTCGAGGACTTTCTTTCGGTTCTGAATAACGCATCGGAGTGGACGTACGACACCAATGATCTGCTCGAACGAGCGCGCAAGCAGGGCATTAATGTCGAGCGAATCGAAGACCTGCGAGATCAGCCGCTCGACGATCTCGATCCCTTTGCACGAAGCCTCTTTGCACAGAACGCCGTCCTTGCTGCAATTGAAGGCGGAGGCACTGGTCTGGGCGGTGTGTTCTTGATGGCCGCCGACCTCCCGCTGCTCTTTACGATCAACTTTCGGCTTATCCAGCAAATCGGCGCTGCCTACGGCTTCCCCATGCGTGGCCCCGCCTACCGGCCCATGATCCTCTCGATCTATAACGTGGCGGCCTCTTCAGGCAGGGATGCCAAGCATGCGGCGCTTCGTGAGATGTCGGTCGCGGCGGCCTCGTTCGCCGGCGATCTTGAGTACCGCGGACGCATTTCAGGCACCTTCCGTGAGCAGAACCGCCATTTGCCGCGTGAGATTGCAAAGAACCTTGTTGGTCGGAAGCTCGGTCAAACGATTCCCGTCATCGGGGCCGCCGTCGGCGCGGGTGTTAATTATTGGTTCACGACGGAAACCGCGCAGGCCGCATATATGTTGTTCCGCGCCCTGTTTCTGGAATGGAAGGACCGCCGATAACGCGCCTTCACCCCACACCTCGAATGCCTTTAGTCGCCATCGTTGGACGCCCGAACGTCGGCAAGTCCACGCTCTTTAATCGCCTCACGCGCAGCCGCGCCTCCATCGTTCACGATGAGCCGGGCGTCACGCGCGACCGCGTTTACGGCCGTGCCTACTGGAGCGATCGCGAGTTCTCGGTGATCGACACCGGCGGGTTCGTGCCGAACTCGGCCGACCGGTTTGAGGAAGCGATCCGTGAGCAGGTGATGATTGCAATCGAAGAAGCGGATGCGCTTTTGTTCGTTGTCGACACCACCACGGGCATCACCGACCTCGACGACTCGATGGCGGAGATGCTGCGCCGGACGGGCAAGCCGGTGCTTCTCGTTGCCAATAAGGCAGACAATCAGGAGCGCCGGTGGGAGACCAGCACGTTCTACCAGCTGGGTGTTGGCGATGTCTTCGCCGTCAGCGCGATCAACGGCTCGGGCACGGGAGAGCTGCTGGATGAACTGGTGGCGCAGCTTCCGCCGGAGGACCGCCGGACTGCAGATGATCACCGGCTGCGCGTGGCTGTCGTGGGGAAACCGAACGTCGGCAAGTCATCTTTGGTGAACGCGCTGCTGGGCGAAGAGCGCTCTATCGTCACCGAGATTAGTGGAACCACCCGAGACGCCGTCCACACCGACCTCAAGTTCGAGGGTCGGGACATCCTGCTCGTCGACACCGCGGGCCTGCGCAAACGCTCGCGCGTGAGCGAGAATGTCGAGTTCTACTCCACCCTGCGTACCGAACGCGCGCTCGAGGAGGCGGACATCGCCGTGCTCTTGATCGACGCCGTCGACGGGTTGACCATGCAGGACATCCGCGTGCTCAAACAAGCCGAGGAGGCAGGTAAAGGCATCGTACTTGGCGTCAACAAGTGGGATGCCCTGCAGGAGAAAGACACCCTGACCACCCGCAATTACGAGCGCTCGATCTACGACCGGCTTCAAACGATGGACTACGTGCCCATCGTCTTCATCTCGGCGATCACGAAACAGCGCATTTACCGGTTGATGCAAACCGTGTTGGAGGTCGAGGCGGAGCGGCGCAAGCGCATCTCGACCAGCAAGATGAACGATTTCCTCCAGGAGGCGCTCGAGAGATCCAAGCCGCCTACGTTCAGAAACCGATTCGTACGCATCAAATACGTGACGCAGGTCAAACACGAGCCGCCGGTGTTCGCCTTCTTCTGCAACCATCCGCGCGGCATCCGAGAGCCGTACCAGCGGTACCTCGAGAACCGCCTGCGCGAGGCTTTTGGCTTTCGCGGCGTGCCGATCAAGCTGCTATTCAAGCAAAAATGAACGTCGGCACATAAGCGGGTTATCCGAAAGCGTTACCTTGTACAGCTTCGGATGGAGTAAACCCATCCACCCCGATCCGGTAGAACTCCGTATCTTGGGGGTTAGCACCGCGACGATTCGTTTTCATCGATCGACATAATGGCTGTAAAGAACGGAAATACGAGCCGCACGAACGAGCGCAAGCTCAACTTCTGGGAGCGGCTTTACATACCTGAGATCCTTAAAGGGCTCGGATACTCCTTCAGAAAGATGAGGGAGGAATCGTACACGCTCGAGTACCCGGAGGAGCAGTGGTATCCGCCCGATAGTTATCGAGGGCGCCCCGTTCTGGTCGAGGAAGACGGCCGCCCGCGCTGCGTCTCATGCAACCTTTGCGCGCG
>CAZRTY010000243.1:0-3460 GCA_964603055.1 uncultured Rhodothermales bacterium
CGCCATTCGAGGAGAGGTTCAAGACTCTCCGCCGTTTCGCGGACGATGAAGTTGACGAGTTGTCCGCGGAGTGGCTTTACGCTGTGCGTGACCGGTTTACGCTCGTCACCGTCTTCCACAAAAAACCGAACCGAGATCGACTCTTCATAGGTATGGTTGTCATCCCATGCGTCGCGGTGGACGCCCGGAAGCAGATTCCATACAAACTTGCCTTCCACCCGCTCATTCAGCACCGGGCTGATGAGAGGCTTCCAGTAGGTCGCCACACGCCCGAGATCAGGCAGCGATGCGTCCATCCTCAGGCGATAGTTCGGAATCAGGTCGTCGGGACGAAGTAAGCCGAAGACACCCGAAAAGATAATTCCGTTTTCGAGCAGACGGCGCTGCGCGCCCGTGGGTAGCCCCGCGAAGTCCATCGACTTATACATGACGCCTGGGCTGTATCGGTCGAGGGCCGAGATCAGCGGTGCGTCATAGATCTCGAGATTGGCTGCGACAGCCTCCTCGAGATGGGTGCCTGTGACGCCGAATATAGTCTCGAGGTCGGCCTCACCACCTCGGATCACCTCCTGAAGGTGGTTAATCAGCTCTCTCCGTTGCGGATTGAGCTGATTGAAGTAATTGAACGTGTTCGCCGTCCGGTAATCGAACATGTCCGGAGCGAAAGGATTCCCGCCGGGTTCTTTGCCTTCCGACGGCGGCAACAGAATGATGAAATTCGGCATATAGAAAAGACGTTATTCTACAGCTAATAGCACGATCAGTGCGCCCTGCCAACGATCAGGCCGCACGCCTGCTTGTCCCGCAAGAAGCGGAACGACCCGGCCGGCGGTGCGCGTTCACGACCTCCAGCGAAGCCGCGATCAGAGGGCCGGCTGAACCGGGTTGCAGCAGCGGGACAGTTTGGTCAGGGAGCGTTACGGCGTACGCGCCTCGTTCTGCTGCCTTATCTCGGCCAGCAGATCGTCGATCTCGCGTCGTATTCGCGACGCTTTTTCCTGGGCATCCGCTACGAGCGCATCGCCGGTCCGGCGAGCTGCGCTTTCCTCCTGTGAACGCACCACCTGATCGACGTATGAGCCGACCAGACTGGCGAGGTTTTCGAGCTGGTAGGCAAGGCGTCGCCGAACGGTCCGCCCCTCTTCCGGTGCAACCAGAAGACCGAGTGCAAAGCCCGCCACACCGCCAACCATTGCCCCCCAGGCACCGGCACGAAGGACCTTGCCAAAAGTATTCTGCTTCATCTGCTGTCGCGTCGAGAACTGGAAACTGGCACGGTCAAGATAGTCGTGCGCCGAAGTCAGATCCAACCACTTCGGCGCTTTCCATAACGACCGCCTTAGCCACAAAAAAAGCTACCGCCGGAGGTCGGCCGCAGCTTTTTTCTGGCAAGCAATAGGTGCTAAACGAACCTACTTGCCTTTTTTCTTATGACGATTCCGCCGGAGACGCTTCTTGCGCTTGTGCGTTGCAATCTTATGGCGCTTACGCTTACGGCCACTGGGCATATACTATACCTCCTGGTAGATGATGACGTCCTAAAAAGTCTGGATCCGGGTAGAGAAACTGCCGGGGATGCATGGAAACGCTGCCCGTACGGAATAGTTTCGCACTTGTGCACACAAGCGGGGTCGGATCGTCGGTAGTCGCGCCGCATTCTGCGGTGGCAGGTGGACAGGCTGGCCCGTATCTTCGTCGTATAATGCGCACGGGTTATGTGGCCCGGCCTCGTTTCTCATCAGTAAATATGCCACATTCTCCCACCATCCACACCCTCGGCGAATTCAGATACGTTGATGAGGGTGACGGCGGCGACCGTCCGCCAGTCCTGCTCCTGCATGGGATGCTCGGCAACATCGACAACTGGCTCGATGCCACCCACGCCCTTTGCGATGCAGGCTACCGAACGCTGATCCCCTTTCTGCCTGTCTATGATATGCCGCTTCGCGACACCAGCGTCCAGGCTCTGGTATCGTACGTGCAGCGGTTCACCGAGGCGGTGGGGATTGGTCGATCCGTTGTTGCCGGCAATTCGCTTGGCGGACACGTCGCGTTGATGTACGCGCTCGAGCATCCCGACCGCGTTGAAGCGCTTATCCTTTCCGGATCATCGGGGATTTACGAGCTCGAGATGGGCTCATCGATGCCACGTCGACGCGACCGAGGTTTCATTCGCGAGCGAGCCGAGCGGACGTTTTTCGACCCTGTCCACGTTACCGACCAGCTCGTCGAAGAAATGTACGACTTGCTGGGCGATCGGCAGCAACTGGCGCGGCTCATCAAAATGGCTCGCTCGGCGAAATCCGAAACGCTCACCGATCGATTGAGCAGCATCACGCATCCTACGTTACTGGTCTGGGGCCGGGACGATCAGATCACGCCGCCGGAAGTCGCACACCTCTTCCAGGCGCAGATGCCCCACGCCGAGCTCCATTTCATCGACAAGTGCGGTCATGCACCCATGGTGGAGCATCCGGAGGAGTTCAACCAGATCGTACTCAATTTTATTAATGAGCTGGCTGTCCTGAAACGAACGCATGTCACGGATTAGACGAGACACCTTGTCGTCCCCTTTCTGCCGATATTCTCAGCTGGAAGTCGATAGCAGCCGCGTTGCCCGTGCTTCTCTTCTTTTGGCACGGCTCTTGTTGAGTAAAATCAACAGCTTCGGGTCGCCTCCTTTCCCGGAGCTCTGGTGCATCCATGCACCGCGGAGGCCTCCGCCAAGCCGGGCGCGCGTGTACGGGTGAGCATGCAGCGCCCGGCTTTCTTTTTAGGCTTTACCGAGTGGCGGCTCGTTATCGAGTTGGCCGACTTTCACTGCTACAGTATCCGCCGACCCAGCAGTCCCGGGAACCGTCGATCACGCTTCATGGTGTAATAAGGCGCGGCCAAGCAAGCCGCACGTTCTTCGACATAATGGGGATGTACCGGTTTCGACGGATGGCAGGTGCAGCGCGTGGCGTGTCGAGCCTCTCAACATGCTCGTCAACAACTGTTGGGAAACCAAGTAACTGCGAACGATTACTCGTACGCGATGGCGGCTTAATCTAGCCGCTGTCTGTCTCATGCAATGCTCGTTCATTGGCTTGCATCGAGGCATCGCTCAGATGAACTAGATCGCTGAATGCCGGCTGAATAACCGGCGATCGAAATTTGATCAGCCTTGGATCGTGACCGGCTTCGTGCGTCGGCCAAAGTCACGTTCGACATTCAAACGACCACTACACACGTAGAAGCGCGATCGTGTGCTTTCATTCGGACCCGGGTTCGACTCCCGGCATCTCCACTATTCCAGATACGGCTCCTGTCTTTTGGCAGGGGCCGTTTTCTGTATTATAGATCCTTGCCATCCCGCATCGGGGTAATGTTTTTGGGGAACCGGGTCCGGCCTCGCGCTGATCCACCGCCCCCGGCCGGGACGCCGATGCTCTCCTCTTCGATCGGCGGCTCTTGCTCC
>CAZRTY010000244.1:0-3455 GCA_964603055.1 uncultured Rhodothermales bacterium
AGGTTCAATCGCACGGCGGCCTCCCCCGCGTAGTCAACGTGAGAGCTGCGGCGTATCGGCAAAAACGTGGGTGCGCCGTCGAGATCGGGCGCGGTCAGGTCGCGCGTCATCATCGAAACGGTGACCTGGCTCTCGAAAAAGAGGCGGCGTCCGAGTAGCGAAACCCCGACATCCGGCGTGAGGCTGAGATTGGCCTGCGGTGCCAGGAAGAAACCGTCGTCACCGGCAAGCGGCCCTGCATCAACGAATGGAGAGTCGAGTGAGCGCACCACGTCACGCACGTAGACGCCAATCAAGTGGAAGTGGCTGCCACGCTGATCTCCGACGCCAACCCTGCTTCCATAGGTCATCTGGCGGTATGACGCCATCATCAGGCTTGCCTCAACCGGCTCAACGGCGCGGCGGGATTGCCCGCCCGTAAACTCGAGGTGGAACGGCCCCGGCGTTACTTCGACCAGGCCACCACGCACGGCGGTACCGCTCAAGCTGAACGAAGAGAACTGCGGATGGACGTCGCCGAGCTCGACCCGGCCCCACGTCCACGCGCTTCGGAACGCGAATCGGTTGATCGACTGGCGAAGCTGCGACTGATCACTTGAGTACGTGAGGGAGAAGCCGGACGTCAGGCCGTAGAGATTGAAACCCAGATCGGCGGTGCCCTCGAACAACGTAGGCGCACGCCGGCTGTCGATCCCTGAAACACCGTAGGCCTCAGCAGAAAAGCCGACGCCCCCCGTCAACGAGAGAGGCCGCTGCTGCGCCGTGGCAGGCCAGGACGCTACGCATAGAAATCCGATCAGCGCTACGACCCGGCCCCAACTGAGTGAGATCGATCGCATCAGAGGCAAACCCGAATCCGCACACTCCATCTCTCCATCGGGCCGAGGAGAAATCATCAACATCACCCGCACATATACTTACACAATTACTTATGGCGATGCCTTACTCACCGCCCGAACATCTGATATGCATCACCTAATAATAATCATGCCGAACCGATCATAGTTAATGATAGAAGCCTAAAAATATCAGGTCACTGCAGAATCATGACCACGCCTTTTCGCCGAAAGGACCCGATCCTACGACATAACTACTTTAATACCAAACGGGCGCGGCTGGTATACTTTTAGATAACCATTGTATGTTATGCGAGAGCAGCACTGCCAATGAACGCGAGACATATGATACGGTCACATATGTTTTAGGCAGCCACGATTCGCCTGCTAAGCGCTTCTCTCATCAAGCAACCATACGGCATTATATTTTTCTATTCAGTATGACGAACGCAATCGCCGTCAAGCCACTAATCATATGTGCGCTCATCTTAATCGTCAGCGGATTTGCCGGCGCTCGTGCCCAGACTTCTAATTATTGGACGGGCGAAGGAAGCGATAATTCCTGGACGAACCCGCTGAACTGGAGCACCAATCAGGTGCCGGGCGCTGAGGATTCGGTAATAATCGACGTTCCTGCGTCACTTTTTTACCGCATCCATATCGATGGTGAGCACAGCGTTCGAGATCTGACTATTTCATCGAACCGAGCCGTCCTCGCAATCGAAGGCTCGTTCTCAGTCCTGCGTAATTTTACGTTCTCAGAAGGGCGGATCGAGGGCTCAGGGGTCCTCATAGTTGAATCAGATATGGACTGGATCAACGGTGATATGTACGGTGACGGCACGACAATTCTTAGCGGCAACACGCTATTTCGTGCGCCCGGAGGATGGACTGGGGGCAATATCCTCGACGAACGAACTCTCGAGATCCGCGGCCACCTGCGCATCGATGAAGGCACACTGTGGCCGCACAACGGCGCGGTGGTTATCGTCGACAACAGCGCCACCGTCGAGATGACTGATGGTGACACGGGGATCCAGCCGCGCTATGGAAATGTGGTAAAGCCACGTCTTATAAACCGCGGCGTCATCGCGAAAACCGGTGGCTCATCGACACGAAGTACCATCGGATACAATTCGGGGCCAAGCAGCGACCGCCGGATGGTTCTCGAGAATTACGGCGAGATCCGGAATGAAGCCGGCAACATGTCGATTTACTTCGCCGAAGAAAGTATTAACGAGGGCACGTTGATCGCCGAGGCGGGCTCGATCGACCTCTTCCACGCAGGAGGCCTGCACGCCGACCCGATCATTGTTGCCGGCACGCTGCGGGGCTCTGCCCAGTTTCAGCTTCGCTACGCACTACATCTAGCCGGTGACGTGGATGTTTCAGGCGTGATGATCGTGCGCGACGGACAGGAATTCACCAGCGACCTAACGATTAGCCGGCTGGGATACCTTGTCATCGACACCAATCAGTTTACAGAGTACGTCTTTACGTACGCGGCCTCCGGCGAGCCGGTTGTGGGCGGATTGCAAGTCGACGGGCGGCTCCATCTCGAGTCCGATTTAACAATCGGTGGACACGCCGGGATCGGAATGAGGCTGCCGGCTGAGGTTACTGGTGACGGCAATCTTACCGTACTTCCGGGTGGCAACCTCCGCTGGGGTTATGGATCGGCGGAGGGTGCCGGAACGATTCACGTTCAGGGCGACTTCACTTCCATTCCTGCATTGTTGCAGATCGGAGACTTCCCTGAGCAGGTGTCGGCTACCCACCTCATCGGTTCAACGCTCATCTTCGATGGCGACGTGACGTGGGATGATGGGAATCTGGTTCTGGATGAAGGCGCCACTGTCGTCATCAACGACAACGCAAACTTCGACGTCCATCGCGATGGCCAGTTTGTGCAGGGCGAATTTGCCATCGGAAGCGAACGCATCATAAACCTCGGCACCTTCCAGAAATCAGGCGTCGGGCGCCGTACCAGCCAGGGTATGGATGAGACGACCTACGACGACGTGAGCTACGGCACGCTCATCGATGTCGAATTCGAGAACTCCGGTACCCTATCCGCCCAGGAAGGCGAGATAATAATCGGGGGCCAGTTTGTCCAGATGGGCCTCATCGAGGGCACGAGTACACTCGACTTTTCTAATGGCAACCTGCAGTTCCTCGACGGCCGCATCGCGCCCGGACCTGACATCGGCACGCTGACACTGGTAGGCAATTTCGAGCTGTACGATCAATTAATCGAGATCGACGTCTCGAGCGACGGCAATGACATGCTGATTGTGGAGGGGAACGTCGCACTCGGAGGTAACCTTGCCGTTGTCGGTCAGGACCTCGAGGCTTCGCCCGGCGACCGATTCGTCATTGCCGAGGCAACCGGATTCCTCGCGGGAGACTTCGACGAGGTGTTCGTCGAGAACATGGGGAATCTCGACGCTTCAATCTCGATTGCGGACAACCAGGTCATAGTTGAGCTCACCGGCGAAGCCGGCTCCCCCACCCTCGTCGTCGATCGTAATGAAATACACTTTGCGGATACGGCACCGGGTGGCTCAACGAACGCGACCGTCAGGATTGACAATGAAGGCGACGGCCTCCTCTCCGTCC
>CAZRTY010000245.1:0-3454 GCA_964603055.1 uncultured Rhodothermales bacterium
CGGCAGGTGTCATCGGGCGTGCGGATAACTGAAACGGATCGCGGCGTGGCAGCGCGGCCGCTCACTATACGAAGTAGCACCGCGTTCATTCCCTGAGTCACACGTGGACGGCGTAAGAGCGGTAGCTCAAGGCGCACGCCATCGCCGTCCCGGCGCACAGCAGTGAATTGGAGCGCGGCCCGACCCGGTTCTTCCCAACATCATACGCCCGCACGGCATAGCTGCGTCGGCTATTCAACGCGGACGCTTTCGGTGAGCCGGACATCCGAGCTCGATGCGCCGACCATGACCGTGACCTCGCCCGGTTCGAGCGCCCAGCCGTCGGTGGCGACATCCCAATAGCGGAGGTCGTCGGCCTCGAGCGGGATTGAGACGCGGGTGGTCTCACCGGCCGGGACGTGCACCCGGACGAAACCCTTCAGCTCTTTGATCGGCCGCCGGTCGACCGTGCCCGGGTATGACACGTAGAGCTGCACGACTTCGTCGCCGCTGTGGCTGCCGGTGTTGGCAACATCGAGGCTGACGGAGAGCACCTGGCCTGTGCCGAGCGTGGTCCGGTCGAGTTCTAGGTTTCTGTACTCGAAGCTCGTGTAGCTAAGGCCGTGGCCGAAAGCGTAGAGTGGCTCGCCCTCGAAGAAGCGGTAGGTGCGGTCCGCCATGTCGTACTCGTCGAATGGAGGGAGGTCGTCGATACTGCGATAGAACGTGATGGGCAGACGCCCGGCCGGGTTGTAGTCGCCGAATAGTACGTCGGCGATGGCTGTGCCGGCGGCCTGCCCGGGGTACCACGCCTCGAGGATGGCCGGCACATGCTCGTCGGCCCAGTTGATCGCCAGCGCGCTGCCGTTGAGCAGCACAAGCACCGTCGGTTTGCCGAGCGCGGTGACGGCTTCGAGCAGCTCCTGCTGGGCGTCCGGCAGGTCGATGCGAGTCCGGTCGCCGCCGGCAAAGCCGTCGACCTCGACGTCCATCTCCTCGCCTTCGAGCTCCGGCGTGAGGCCGAGGAAGAGCACGACGGCATCGGCAGCTCCGGCGGTTGCGACGGCCTCTGCCAGGAGATCCGGCTCGGGCACCGACCAGACGAACTGCAACATGGCGTCGCCATATCCTTCGCCGGCGTCGACCCGCAGATCGTACGCTCGCCCGGCCTCCAGATAGATCGCATCCGTCGAAGTGACCTTCGGATCGTTGGGCTCATTTCGCACGCCGCCTTGAGAACGCAGCACGAGCTCGCCGTCGAGGTACATCTCAAAGCGCATCGACGGGATCATCCCCAGCCGGTACTCTCCCGACACGGCCGGCCGGAGGGAGCCGGTCCAGCGAACGCCGAAGTCGTCGGCGTCTAGATCCGCTCGCGGCGCGCCGTCATGCCAGTTGGCGTCGAGCCGGTCGACATGCTCCTCGAAGACGGGTGTGCCGTCGAGATCGAAGTTGTCGAAGTACTCAGCGCGGAGGCCGGGCTTGCCGTCAAGATGCTCAAACACATCGTTCGGAACGACTTCGAAGAAAGGAAAGCCGTCTACGTGCACGGCGCCTCTCGCGTGCAGCACCTCCGTGTGCGGAGCCACCGCCTCACGGATACCGCGCAGCGGAGTCACGGCATCCGCCGGTATGCCCTTATAGTTGCCGAGCAGCATCAGCCAGTCGTCGGCATTCGGACCGATCACGGCGATCGACCCGAGGTCCTTGCTCAGTGGAAGCGTGCCGTCGTTCTTGAGCAGCACCATCGATTGCCGTGCTACCTCGAGCGCGAGTTCGCGGTGGG
Source organism: uncultured Rhodothermales bacterium (assembly GCA_964603055.1). GTDB lineage: Bacteria > Bacteroidota > Rhodothermia > Rhodothermales > CAZKDQ01 > CAZRTY01. The sequence continues at coordinate 1,766 of CAZRTY010000245.1, forward strand.
CATCGGAGTCGACCACGTCGTACGGAATCTGCGCGTAGGGCACGCGATGCGGCGGGTCGAACATCCCGAGCTTCATCCGGCCGATGAACAAGCGCTCCACGGCCTGGTCGATCTCGGCCTCGGTGATGAGTCCTTGCTCGACGGCATCCACCAGAAATGGATAGACCTCGCTGCCGCAGTCGAGGTCGGTGCCCGACTTCACGGCCAGCGCGGCGGCTTGCTCCGGCGTCTCGACCACCCGATGATGCTTGAAGATGTCATCGACGGCCCAGCAGTCCGACACCGTGAAGCCGTCGAAGCCCCATTCATCACGCAGAAGCTTATCCATCAGAAACGGACTCGCGCAGGCGGGCTCTCCATTCACGCGGTTGTAGGCACACATGAGCGAGTACGAGCCACCGTGGCGGACGCCCCGCTCGAAGTGCGGCAAATAGGTCTCGCGCAGATCTCGTACGCCCACCACTGCATCGAAATGATGTCGGTCGGGCTCGGGACCGCTGTGGACGGCCAGGTGCTTCACCGTCGCCACCGTCTTCAGGTAGTTCGGGTCATCGCCCTGAAGGCCGCGCACAAACTCAACGCCGAGCGAGCCGGTCAGGAACGGGTCCTCGCCATAGGTCTCCATCCCGCGGCCCCACCTCGGGTCGCGGAAGATATTGATGTTCGGCGACCAGATCGTGAGGCCCTGATAGCGCATGTACGAGCCCTGCCGAGCGAACTGATGGTGCTTCGCCCGCGCCTCGTCGGAGATCACCGTCGCCATCTCATGGATCAGCGGTGCGTTCCAGGTTGCCGCGAGCCCGATCGCCTGCGGAAAAACCGTCGCGATGCCGGCCCGAGCCACGCCGTGCAGCGCCTCGTTCCACCAGTTGTACTCGTGGATGCCCAGCCGCTCGATGGCCGGCGCCTGATCCACCATCTGAGATACCTTTTCCTCGAGCGTCATCCGCGACACCAGATCTCGCGCACGCACGTCGGCGGGCAGGTCGGGGTCGAGGTACGCCGGCGGCTGAGCGGGTGAATCCTGCGCCGAGACCGGTGAGACGGCGGCGGCAATCAGGCAGAGCAACCCACAAAGGGCGAGCAGACCACAATAGAACGGCCCCGGGAAAAACGGACGAGAGGTGGAGGCCATAGTCGGAGGCGGAATGAGTTGGAAATGCGCCTCAGAGTCTACGGAAGGCCTGTTCGCCGTTCAATACGAAGGCGGATGCCCGAGTCCGGCAGGATTAAATATTCCGCTCGGGTTTAGGAGTGGGGGAGAACCGGGTTCGGCCTCGCCAGGGTTCACCAACTTCAAGCCGGGACGGTGATGGCCGGCGCTTCGTTCGCCAGCTCTTGTGTCATTCCGCTCGGACGCACAGAACGAAGCGCCGGCGTTGTTTGAATCGCCTGGTTAGCGGCGGACGACAAGCTTGCCGCTGCCGCTAAACGAGCCGGCCGTCATCCGGTAGATGTACACGCCGGAGGGGAGATCCGCGCCGTCGAACGCAGCTTCGTGCCGCCCGGCCGGATACGCGCCATCAGCCACCACAGCGACCTCGCGCCCCGTCACGTCGTACACGCTCAGCTTTACGTGCGACGGTGCGTCGATTGAAAAAGGAATCGTGGTTCGGCCGGCGAAGGGATTGGGATAGTTTGCCTCAAGCGACGAGCCGCTCAGGTCGAACGCGTCGTTACTCGTTGCGT
>CAZRTY010000246.1:0-3449 GCA_964603055.1 uncultured Rhodothermales bacterium
CTGCACTGCGCCGCGGCGCCCGTGAAATCCAAAATGTTCTGTCACGCGGATAATACAGGCCGCGACGCCCTTTTCGCGCATATATCCGAGGCGACAGGTTCTGTGCGCGGCATCTCAAACCCACCCGAAGCGGCATTCACGCGCACAGAATAATCCGCTCGCCTCACGCTGAACGTCGGATGCCGGTCCTCTATGCAAAGTGCAAATTGATGACGGCGCCGACGGTCCGTTCAAAGATAGGTAGGGACGGCTGTCGCCAGCCGTCCGGTCATACCACCAGCTTGTGATTCGCGGACGTGTGGGGACACGCGTCCTCCGGTCCAACGTCGTTGCCTTGAATGTCCTCAACCTCCGCGGAGATTTGCGTGGCGCCGACGCACGCATCAATAGACGGACATAATACCTTCCTGGAATGCGCTAGCTTGAATAGAATACATCGCCGTTCAAGCACCTATCGTACGCTCGCCGGTGCGTATCGATAGAATAGGTCGGCACACTCACACCTATTCTTTTTCAGGTACATTGCAGGCATAGGAATAGCTCGTTCCCGTATTTGATTGAACCACCGAGTCACCTTTTCCTCCTCATCTCGATACCGAGGTGCCACTTTGTTTTCCTTGATTTCGACATAGCGCCGAATAAAATAGACGATAAAGTCGGCCAGTTGAATTAGTGCCACGTCACGCGAATCACCAAAGTACGGCACATCGACAATTTGATCTAACCGTTCCTGGCTCTTCGATCTTGCATAATACGTATCCGTCCAAGGGGGTGGCTTTTTAATTAGATCACAGAAATGAACCTTTTCCCGTTCTTCGTTGTCGAGAATAAGAACTGTATGTCCTTTATTGTTTTTCTCTTTCTGATAATGCTTTTGAAGAGACAGAACCACATGGAGGCCCATAAAACGCCAAAGGGTCCTAACACTACGGAATGCTTTCTCGTTTGGGAACTCCGCATTAAACTTCTTTTTATCGACCACACTATACACAATGTGGTGCTTTCGGTCCTTGAGCCACTCGAATATTACCTCGATGATGGCGGACCGTGTCGGGCCATCTATTCCTCTCCACGGCGAGTTTCCGTTATAGAAGTCCCGCATGTGTAATTCAGTTACTTCTTTACCTACCAAATCGGACAGCTGGACCAAAAGGTCAGACCAGTGTTTCTTGGTAAGATGCATTCTTTTTGAGTCGACTATTATCCCCAACATTGCCGCGAAAGGCTCGTTGCCCGTACCGCTTTCATCGATGTAACAGAACTTCATTTCAATAAAAAGTTAAGTCGCGTGAGTGAACGATTATACAGATGTTTTTATCACAGGCCACGGATGAATAGCCGTAAGAGATCGAGATTCTCAAGCTTGTCCACCTCGTTTCCTAAGTCCTTGCGAATCGCGATCATGAGATGATTCCGCAGTATCATGATCTCGTCATGTGTTGCGCTCTTCCAATCGTGGCTCCTTATTGCATTCCATACCTGTATCACTTCCTGAGATCCCCACACGATCATCTTCGGAGTGAGGTTGACCATTTCCTTTACAGTATCATTCTCATTTTTTCCTTTCCTCCCCGTTTTCTCTGCGTACAACGCCTCGAACAACACCGAGATTAGCTTCTCATACACCTGCGTTTTTCGGGTATAATTGTCATGTAATATCCGAGCTCTCCGCTCGTATCGTTTGGAGGTCAGCAAAGCAATGACTGAGGCAATAGCAGTTGCCGACGCGGCCGAAATCGCTGCCGCGACGTCAGACTCGAGCAAGTTCAGGAGCCTAACCACTCCTGCTACGAAGATCAGCACAACGACTGCTATTCCTAACAGCGCGACGGCTCCCACCGCGATCTCTCGGAAGTCCGTATTTGACGACTTCATCTATCAGTAAGGCTGTATAACAGATGGCGATTCACGGCGAAGGGAGGCAGGGGCCAAGGGTGAGGCAACGTAGACACCGAAGGCACCATTGTGTGATCCTCTCAATCGCCGCATCGCCTCTAGGCGCACGCACGGAATTTTCCGCCCCGCGAATCTCTTGAACGAGGCAAAGCGGCAGAGCCCTGCGTCGGCTTTGAGCGTGGCGTAAGTAGCCCGGGCATCACATTGCATCGGAGATTCTATCAATCACCTCTAACACCTGTTGCGGGGCAGTCAGCAGCTTTGTGACCTTGTCAGTCGTATCTCCCAACTCTGCCAACTTCGTCCAAACCTTCCCAATTAGCCCGACGGCTTCTTTACCCTCTTCAGTCTCAGCTTCGTCTCGGAGGCTGTTCGGGCCGGGGAGGATCCGAGTCACGAACTGCCCCCTCAGGTTATCTGCGGCGATAGAGAAAGCTTCGACTCCGATAATAGCTGAATCTCTAATGGCTCTCTCAACAAGGGCAATCTGGGCAAGTACAAACGCCTCGAACTCAGGAGACAGGTTCAGTTCTTCTATCCTGTCCCGTAGTGATTGGAGTAGAGCGAGGAGCGCACCGATTCGGTCGTCGTCTGGCGGGGCAGGCTCCCCGTCAAGCATCTCAATCGCGAACTCCAACTCGCGGCGGTGCTTGATCAAGTTGTTCTTGGGTTTTTGCCAAGCACCGTGGATATGCCGTGCCCTCACCGCCGCTTGGACACTGTTCACCACAGGTCGATACAGCGCCTCGGTGTACTGAGGTGACATTTTAGATTCGAACAGAGCGGCTTGGGAATGAACTAGGCTCATGAGCCTCAGGACTTCCTGATACAAAGCGTGCTCCTCCCATCCTGACTCGTCAAGGCCGAACAACTCCTGCCAGCCCAGTAGGCTAGGTCGATTCGTTTGCTGTCGTGAGCCGCTGGGCTGAGTCGCCATGTACTTCTCATCGATCTGAGTAGCACGCTGAGCCAGATTCCAGAGCCGAAAAGCGACGTTGTAGCGAGGGGGCATATGCCGGACCAACTATGGCGGTGATAGGCTGCATAACCACTAGTATTACCCCGGCGAACAACAATAATAATCTCGCCAGGGTGTCGCTTTAATATAGGCGATCAGGTCGCCGGTCGCCACTTTATTGATTATCAGTCGGTCATGACGGGATAGTCTGCACGTAGGTGCAGCATAACAGTTGTATGCATGTATCAGCTATCCTGCTTTCTGGCCAACACGTAATCAGAGAATTAGGGGAGAGGTTCGCTGGTTAAATAATGGGTACATCCATCCTCGGAATTGCTCATGCCTTCCTTCGTCACGCCGTTGCATGCAACGGCGCTACAGGAGGGTGGATCATCGAAATTGCATATCCCCCAGACACAGCAACGCACCGGGCGGTGGGCCACCCGAGGCGTTATTGTGATTAGAGACCTGCGAGGTTTTCGAAACCTGGCGGGTCTGGGGATACGTCAGCCGCGCGGGCTCACGTCGATCCCCGGACCATGAAGCCGAGGCGCTCGAGGAGTTGCGGACGGTCGCGCAGGGCGATCCGCGCCAC
>CAZRTY010000247.1:0-3410 GCA_964603055.1 uncultured Rhodothermales bacterium
CGGGTGCGCTCACGCTCGCGCTCCGAATGAATAAGAATGGATGTCTCACTGAGCAACTGCTGAGCGACGGTCAGGATACACCCCGCTTCATTAAGACGCTCTACGCAGCCTATGGCGATGCGGATAATCTCGACACGCGGCTCAAGGCAGCTATGTTGATCAACCGTCTGCACGAGAGCGACACGATCACGGAGGCGGGCTTTCTTGAAGGCTACGACCGCGACTCCACCGTTCGTTCGATGGCCCAGGCAACTCTGGTGGCGATCAACTAATAATCCTTGGTACCTCTACGGAAAAAGGCATCGCACGGCGCGATGCCTTTTTTTGTACGTACTTGTTTTACATGCACGTGCGATCTCGTTGGTCAATAGTGCGTGGTGCTGTGGGGGACATCACGTCTCACAGAGAACCGCAGATTTTCTGATGTGGGCATTATTTCATGAAGCCAGGATTGATTAACGGCCGGTGGCTATTTAGAATCAGTCCAGATAAAGCTGAAGCCAAACCAATCCATCCTTCATGGCTCTCCGATGGTTACTGCTGCCGCTCCTGATTGTAGCGGCTTCCGTTCCGGCCTCCGCGCAACCCTCCGCTTCGATTGAAGGCCGCGTAATCGATGCTTCAACCCGCGCTCCACTTCCGGGCGTCCATGTGGTCCTGCAGCCGGACGATGGCGCCAGTGAGGCGTCAACGGGCACGATTACCGATAAAGACGGACGGTTCCGCCTCCACGACTTGAAGCGCGGCGCATACGTGCTTACAGCGTCGATGGTCGGCTTCGAGTCGTTCGTCACATCGGTTGACGTCCGGTCGACCATGGAATCGGTCGAGGTACGACTGAAGGAGTCGGCGGTACATCTGGACGAGGTCGTGGTCACGGCCGCCGGCTTCGAGCAGCTTCGCCGGGACGCACCGGCCAGCATTACCGTCCTTGGTACGGAGTCACTTCAGCAGCGACGTAGTTCGAACCTCGCCGAGATGCTGTTCGACGTTGAGGGCATAGACATCGGTGGCACCGCGGGTAAAACCGGCGGACTCAACATCTCGATGCGTGGCATGCCGAGCGACTATACGCTTGTATTGATCGACGGCCGCAGGCAGAACAGTGCCGGTAACATCACGCCCAACGGTTTCGGCGATACCTCGACCAGCTTTCTGCCGCCAACGGCTGCGATCGATCGGGTGGAGATTATCCGTGGACCGATGTCCACACTATACGGCTCGGATGCGATGGGAGGTGTCATCAACATCATCACGCGAGGTGTGGGATCGCGCTGGTCGGGCTCGCTTGCAACGGATATGACGGTGCAGGAGCAGGCTGATTATGGGAATATCTATTCAGTGGACGCCGCGGTGCTCGGGCCGATTGTACCGAATGTCCTGGGATTGTCTGTGCGAGGAAGTTTGCGTCACCGCGAAGCCGCTTCACTTTCGCCGACGGGTGTGTACGGAGAGGAGACGGTAATCAGCACCCGAGGTCCGAGTCCGGTGGAGGGGAACGTACAGACCTTCGGGGCAAAGCTCACGTTCACGCCGTCGCAGCGGCACGATGTCTGGCTGGAGTTCGACGATGCCCGGCAGAGTTACGACAACTCGTCGGCCCAACTTGGAACGCTCGACCGTCCGGATGCCTCGCCTCCCACGTTCAGCGGCTACGGTCCGGAGCTTCGATTCAACCGGTCTCAGGCAACGCTGGCACACACCTGGCGTTTTGATTCGGGCGTTTTGCAGTCGAGCCTGATGCGCAACCGGACGGAGACACTCGGCCGGACCATCCCGCCCGGAACGCCGGGTGGACCGCCCGGAAGCGGCCTGCCAGATAAAGAGCCCGGCTCAGCGCGTCCACTCGAATCCGACAATACAATTCTCGATTCGAAACTGATTGTACGCCGAGGTGACCATGCGCTTTCGGTTGGAGGTCAAGTCTGGAACGCGCGGATGGTCGATGGCGTCGCGCTGGGGCCGTTCGAACACACGCAGTGGTCGCTCTTCGCAGAAGACGAGTGGCGGTTTGTGCCGACGCTGGCCCTGACCCTCGGCCTACGCCGCGATGATCACAGCGTGTTCGGCGGGCACGTGAGTCCGCGCGCGTATCTCGTCTGGAATGCCAGTTCGTCGTGGACGTTCAAGGGTGGCGTAAGCCAGGGGTACAAGACGCCCCGGGTCGAGCAGCTGGTTGACGGCATCATCGGATTTGTGGCGCAGGGACGGACGGCCACGATTGGGACGCCGTCGCTCAAACCCGAAACCAGCACGACGACGGAGTTGACGGCCTTCTACGGAAACATCGATCGGTTTACGGCCAGCGTCACGCTCTTCAACAACCTGTTCGACAACAAGATCACGACCGGTACGCCCGTGGCCAACTGTACCTTTGCCGGCGCGCCGAACCGACCGGGCTGCCTTAATTACGGTGACTTCCCCGCGCAGGAGTTCTTTGCCCAGAGCGTCAACGTGGACGAAGCCGTCACCCGTGGCATGGAGGTCGGCATGCGGCTGCCGATCAGCATCTGGACGTTGAGCTCCAACTATACCTACACGTTTAGCGAGCAGCTGAGCGGCGAGAATGAAGGCATGCCGTTAACGAACACGCCACGGCATATGGTCAACGGAAACCTGAGCGTGCAGCCTTCTCAACGGATCACCGGCTGGCTCCGTGGTGAGTACAGAAGCTCGAGAGCGCGCCGGACTACTATTGCAGAGGACCCCGCGTTTGATGCCTTGGGTGATTACCGCTCGTACGCACTTTTCCATCTGGGAGGCTCGTACTCCGTGAATGAATCCATCACCATCAGTGCGACGGCCTACAATCTGCTGAACAAGGACTTCCTGGAGTACGGCGCGTACGAGATCGAGCCAACTGCGGATAACCCGACGGGCATCGCGTACACCAACCTGTACAACAACCACCAGGAGGGACGCCGGATCTGGATGTCGGTGGGCGTCCGCTTCTAAGACTACGTCAACGAGCATCCAGGCAAGAGGCCGCAGGCGCAGCCTCATACGGTGGAACTTGATCTTATCGGCCTCCTCCATTACCGGCGCCTGCTCACACTGACCAAGCTGTATTCCGATGACGAGGCTATCAATCATCATCCGCTGCTTACTGCTAAGCGCGCTCCTGACGACGAGCCTCGCCTGTTCATCGGATCAGCATGCGGCGGACCAGCATCCGGCGAACGACGTCAGCCTGCTCGAATCGATGAGCTGGATGCAAACCTACACGCATAAGCTGCTACTCTCTGCTGACGCCAAGAATCAGCAGCTTGTTGACTTCTATCTGCATGAGCTGGAGGAGCTCGCGGAGGATGTCATCGGCGGTGTGCCCGAGTACGATGGCTACCCGGTGGGCGAACTCGTCGAAGCGATGCTATTGAGCGAGATCGAGCGCGTAGAGCAAGTGGCTGCAG
>CAZRTY010000248.1:0-3410 GCA_964603055.1 uncultured Rhodothermales bacterium
AATAATCGTGCCTCGGCGTCCATTCCTTCCGCAGGATCCATAACCCCCGCCCACATAGCTTCGAGCGACCAGGCCACGGCGCGCGGCGCCTTCGAGGTGATGCTTCCCAGCAATTGTTTGGTCTCGGGGATGAGCGCCTCAGGCTCAACGACGCGGTTGACGAGCCCGATATCGTAGGCGCGCTGAGCGTCAATGGGCGATCCGGTCAGAATCATCTCAGAGGCAATTCCGAAGCCTACGATCCGCGGAAGCCGCTGCGTACCTCCGTAACCCGGGATGATGCCGAGATTGACTTCCGGCTGTCCGAACACGGCTGAAGTTGCGGCAGTTCGCAGATGACATGCGAGGGCGAGCTCAGACCCGCCACCGAGTGCGAATCCGTTAACGGCCGCAATGATCGGTTTGGTCGAGGTTTCGATACGTGAGAAGACGGCTTGTCCTCGTTCCGCGAAGCGACGGCCATCTTCAGCAGAAAGATCGAGGAACTGCGAGATGTCTGCCCCCGCCACGAAGCTGCGATCTCCAGCACCCGTAATGATGCCACCCCGTATATCGTCCCGGTCCCGAATCGCTGACACGGCGGCTTCCAGCTCATCGATGACCTGCCGATTCAACGCATTGAGCTTGTCCGGACGGTTGATAATGACGAGGGCGTGTCCGTCGTCATCGACATCAAAAAGAAGTGTTTCGAACGACATGGCAGAACGCGGGAATGTCGGGAATTAGCCGCGCAAGCGGGTTCGCTGCGCCTCTTCTTCTGCAGAACGGTCGGAGCCGAAATCCATCCCCTCGAGATCATCGAGAAGCGTGGCCGATTGATTGAACACGGCCTCGATCTCCTGGACGGATGCCTCGGTTTCCTCGACTTCCTTGAGCAAGGTGTCGAGCTGGAACGTGATTTCCTCCGGATTACGGAGCGTCAGCGACTGCTCATGGATGTACTTGATGACGTCTTCAACTGTCTCAAGCTGAGCCTCGATGATCTCCAGGTTTTCTCGGCCGCGCTTGAACCGATCGAGCCGCTGCTCGAGAATACGAAGCCGCCGTTCTTTGATGGCACGTACACGGGGGGAATCGTCCTCGATATCGACCTTGATCGACGAGATGTCGCGTACGATCTCACTTTCAGTATTGCTCTGAAGCGAGTACTCATAGCGCTCCTTCTGATAGAGCAGGTTCAGGTACGAGTCGAGCAAGCCGTTGATCTTCTTGAGATGGCTGTCGAGCAAGCCCTGTACCGTGTAGTTCATCTTCCGGTAGTTGGCCCGGATGTCCTTCTCGAGTTTGCGCAGGCGCGCATACCGCCGCTGCGAGACGCGCGTGAGCAACTGGAAGATCTCTTTCTGCGATGGCGGCTTCTGATGCTCGCGGGCGCGGCGAGCGCGGATGACGCGGCGGAAGCGTTCGTCGCGCGGGACGATGCCGAGGTACATCAACTCGAAGGCCGCCGCCACAAGCAGAACCAGGTTGAACCAGGGCTCCGAGCCACTCAGGAAGAAGGCCACGAGCATCGCCATAATCAGAAATCCGAGATTCCACGGATTCAGAAAGGCTTCCTTGGTATAGTTGACGTCCTGTTCGCTCATGAAAGACTGAACGACGAGTATATATGAATGACTGTGGCGAGCTTCATCGCTTCACCCGTCCGATTGTCTTCTCGACGACCGGTGGTACAGGATCCTTCGATGCGTTTTCGGGTGAGGCGTCGGCGGAAGGAGCAGACTCCTCGTGCTCCGATGGCACATTTTTGAGTTCATCGACCAACAACTGAGCCCGAAGCGCCTGAAGTTCGTCGTCGGCCGCGGAGAGCTCGACTTCGGCGCGAGCTTCGAGATAGGCCGTTTCGCGCGTCAGCTCGTCGACCGCATCTTCGTGCCGGTCGAGTAAGTCTCGAGCAGCGTCTCGCAGACGTTCGAGCGCCCCGACGACCGACTGCCGGCGCTTGTGCTGACGCACAGTCTGCTTCAACTCACGCAGCTGTTCAAGATGCGCGCGCTCGGCAGCCTTGAGCTTTTCGAACTCCTCACGTGTCATCGGTTATCCCAGCCGGTCATTCCGTTCGACCACGTTCCCGGCCGATGGTCTTGGAGGCCGGTGTTTGTTCTTCTTCGGGGATGTCGATGGTGGCATCCGACGTCCGCTGTGCCGGCGCATCGGTCTTGCCCATTTCGAGCTTGAACTGGCGCACGATCTCCGATGCACGAATGGCCTCGGCATCCTCTTCGATCTGGATCGCCTGGCTGTCGACCGAATCCAGTGCCATCTCCATGCGGGCCTCGTTCCGCGCCGTCTCTTCGTTGATGCGCTGGAGCATCTCGTCGTGCGTCTGGTCGATGCCCGTCACCTCAAACTGCTCGAGTGTGTCGGCAACGCGGGCCTGCCAGCGGGCACGCTCGTGCGCACGCAACGCTTCCTTGGCTTCGTCGATCTTGCGCTCCTTCTCACGCATGAAGGCCTTCTTCACCTGTAGCGACTTGTCGTAGGCGGCCGATGCGTATTTGAGCTGCTCCTTCGAACGCGTGTGGGATTCCTTCGCCTTCTCGATCCGCATCGCATACTGCGCCGCGATGTCATCCCGATCGGCCTGAATCGCCGCTTTAATTTTGCTCGTCAGATCCTGAATCTCCCGCTCCGCCCGCTTCACCTCCTTCTGCAACATGATCACATTCGCCTTCACGGTGGCGATGTTCTCATTCATCTTCGGGACCTGATCGTTGAGCTCACGGATGTTTTGCTCAAGAATCAGGCGAGGATCTTCCATTGCCTGGATGGCGCCGCCGAACATTGATCGGATGAGGCGGGTGAAGCGTGACCAGAGAGACATGGGCGTGGACGGTTAGTTGGGCGATTCCAGAATATAGCGACAAATATGTACGTAGAGCGGCCGACACCGTCTCGATGATATAAACGGAAGCGGTGCCGTAAAGATGCATCCACTGGTTCAGAGGAGGCGGATGAACTCAGCCTGCATCACTGCTCCAGGTGCGTTCGGAGTACCGGTCGATGACAATGGGGTGAGGGGATGGACGATCAGCGGAAACGCTGACGGCGTCGGTGAGCCGGTCAAGTATCTGATCGAGGCCATCCGTACGTGATGAATAGAGCGTTGCGATTCGGTCGCCGGGACTCACCGAATCGCCCACGCGCTTGTCGAACACGATACCGGCCAGCGGGTCAACCGCATCCTCCTTGCGGAGGCGCCCGGCACCGAGCGCCACGGCCACGCGCCCGACCGCGTATCCGTCAATGCCGTCGATGAAGCCCGTTGCCGATTCTGGCGCAATGAGCTCAGCGACGGGAGAAAAGCCGGGCATTGAATCGGGTTCAAGGATGACTTTTGAATCACCTCCCTGTGCGTCCACGAGCTGGACGAACTTGTCGAGCGCCGAGCCGGATGCCAGCGCATCCGC
>CAZRTY010000249.1:0-1344 GCA_964603055.1 uncultured Rhodothermales bacterium
CGTTCGGCCGCATCGGGTACATCGGCCAGCGAAATGATGTTGAACATGTCATCGATCGGGAGTCGCGGCATGAGCTCGGCCAGGCGGCTCCACACCTGCGTCCGTTCATCGGCCGGAGACGTGTTCGAATCGATTCCGATCAGCCGCACCCCGCGCAGGATGAAGGGGAAGACGGATGAGATGAACTCATGCCCACCGGCATTCCCACACGCAGCGACCGTTCCATGCCAGCCAATCCGGCTGATGACGGCCGCCAGCGTCGCGCCGCCAACCGTGTCGATGCCACCCGACCAGCCGGCGGAGTCGAGCGGACGCACCGGCCCCGACGCCAGTTCATCACGGTGAATGATGTCACCAGCGCCGAGACGCTTCAGATACTCATGCGCATCGGACGAACCCGTGGCGGCCACAACGCGGTAACCTGATGCGGCGAGTAGCGCTACGGCCCAGCTTCCGACGCCGCCCGAAGCGCCCGTCACCAGCACCTCATCCGCCCGCGATGCCGGGTCGGCGTCGAGCGCGAGCACGGACAGCATGGCCGTCACCCCGGCCGTTCCAACGGCCATCGCATGAACCGGATCGATCGATGACGGCAGTCTGACGAGGTATTCAGGGTTGGGGAACGCTCGCTCGGCGTATCCGCCCCACACCGTCTCGCCGAGTCCACCTCCAGTGCCGACCACGATGTCGCCTTTGTGGAAGCGGTCATCACTCGATGACACGACTTCTCCCACCATATCGATGCCGGCGACGAACGGAAACTCGCCGCGAATGACCTTGCCTCGCCCGGTGACGGCGAGCCCGTCTTTATAGTTGACGCTCGAGTATCGGACGGCGACCTCGACCGGTCCATCAGAAACCGGGTTCACGGTCTCGACTGCGGCCCGAACGCCGCCGGCGTCATTCGATTTTTCCTCTTCGCGGTGCAGTACCAGTGCTCTCATCCTGCCTCTATTTTGCCTGATCGGGCTGCTTGATCCTGGGATTTGATCCTTCATCGAAAGCGATGATTCTCACGCACCTACCTCGGGTTGGTGTTCCGCACATCTCATGGTGGGATGCAATGTGATCGGGTCTTAATCCGTTGACTTTTTCGATGTTACGCCGAATCCCATTGCGACCATCATACGTAATTCATAATGTGTGATGAAACGGCATGAGGTGCGTCATGGAGCGGCAGCGGCGAGGTACTCGAGAGCGACCTGAGAAGAGCGGCCTATCGGCGGCTTTCCTCCAAGCCTTAGACGATTATCGGGTGCGCATGATGATTGCCTGTTGCAGCGCGCTGCTGATGACGATCGGCATTCTGCAGCTGCCGGGAGATTTTATCGACAAACGCATCGC
>CAZRTY010000249.1:1444-3349 GCA_964603055.1 uncultured Rhodothermales bacterium
ACGCACAACATGCTGACGATTGCGGATGATCAACCGCGTTTCGTGGGAGGCATCGGGCGGTATTATCTCAATATCGATTATCCCGATGAAGCGCGCGAAGCGGGCGTCCAGGGCCGGTTGGTGCTGCGGTTCACCGTAGGTGTAGATGGCCTTGCGCACGACATCGTTGTCGAAGAATCCTTGCACCCGCTGTGCGATTCCTCAGCAGTCGCCGCTCTTGAACGGTCGCACTTTATCCCCGGGCAGGTTGATGGCGAACGCGTGGCCATCCGGTTGCGTCTGCCGGTTCGCTTCCAGCTGGTAGAGATCGCGTCCAATCAGCTGCTGACCGAATCGAAGTCTCAGTAGCGGGCGCTGCCACCCGGACGATAGCGTTGGCGCGGCGCGACAACGTCGAGGTGGCCAAGTGCGAGAACATCGCCGTCAATACGGGACATCCATCGTTCGAGACCGTCTCGATTGCCCTCTGACAGCGCGAACATTGCATCCTCTCCCCGCTCGCCGACCGTCAGCTCGCCGCTAATACGCGTCGACACCCCGCCGAAAACGCCTCGGCGCCATGAGACGACCATCGCAATCCGATAGCGATTTTCGCCGCGATCGAATGACCACGATTCGAGATTGAGCTCGAGCCGCCGCGGTCTAAGGAAGCCCGTCAGCTCACCGGCGATGCGGCGCGCCGCCTGACGTGCAAACCCCTGCGCGTTGGCATGCCGCTCGCCTCGCGAGACGGGCGAGACGTGCCGGGTGACCGACGCAACGGCGTCCAGACTATCTGGACGAAATCCGGCCAGGATGTCGAAGTTGACGAATGCTTCGTCGTTATCCATCAGCTCGGAGTCGAGGAAGTACCGGAAGTCGTTATATCCCGGCTGGCGTGCGAGGTCAAACGAACCCGCCGTGCGAGGCAGCGGAATGCGCATGCGCGATTCAGGTGCGTCTCCGACCTCAGCCTCGAGCGCCACGTGCAGCGGCCCGGAATAGTCGATGGCCTCGGCGCTGCCATCATGCGATAGGCGCTCCACGCGCGAGTCAACCGCATAGCGGCCGCGGGTCAGCGCGTCGTCGATCGGATATTCGATCGTGGGAGTCACCGATACCCGTTTGGGCGACGCGCTCGTGTGAACCTGATCGCAAATCCAGTGGCCGAGCAGCTGCGCACAAGCTTCGATAACGATTGCCTCGTTGCTGCCAAGCCGGGCGTCGGGGAGCGATATCGTGGGGCCCGCGCCGGCGTAGAGTGTATCGTAGTTCGCATCGAACGCGAGCACCGACATGGCATTCGGCTCGACCTCGCGGCGTTGTCCGAGTGAGGACCCCGCGTTGAAGAGAACCTGAACATCAAGCGAATCCCAACTGCGGCGCTCCAGCGTCACATCGCCGATCTGGTACTCGACACGCGCACCACATCCCGCCCCGATGATCGCCATGATCAGCAGGATTGAGCAACGCACAGAGCCGGCGAGATGACTGAGGTACACGGATCCCTGGAAAATCGGCTGAAGTGGTCGACAGACGATTCGCGTCTGCGGGTGGGCCTACGCCGTTCTATACGAGGAGATGCAGGCCGTTATTACTGCTGCAACCGGCCGTCATGATTCGTGTAGCGGCGCGCAATCAGAATATTACAGCCACGACATAGAAAGGCGCTCGAATGGCAAAACGTCTTTTCAGTGCGTCCGAAGAGATCGACACACGAGCTTACGACGCGGAAGCGCGGCTTTCTACGTCCCGGCGCAGGGATGGTGAACGGAGGCGAGGCGGCACCCCGGTTCCCCAGAACATGAAACCGATCGAGGAGCGGATTGCATCGGAGTTGGGACGCGGAACGCTCCCAAATAATCTCCGTGTAAATGAGCCGCGGCATGAGTTAATTGCCACTGCACCGGAAGCGCTTCCGGTCAT
>CAZRTY010000250.1:0-3349 GCA_964603055.1 uncultured Rhodothermales bacterium
ATTCAGCCGTGGATATGTTTGGGGATGTCCGCTCCGGCATCTGGGGCAGCATGCGCGCATCCGACGTGGCCGATACGTATCAGCGAAACCTGCAGCGTGCGCACCTCGCCCGGCTGGCTCACCTGATGACGGAAGACGCACGTGAGGTGCCGGCCGCAGCGCGTGGTATTCTGAACGCAACCGCCGTTAACGTGGAGCAGTCCGACATCCGGCCGCTTGCACGTGGCGAGCTACAGACGATCCGCCGCCAGGCCCAGCAGGCGGCGCAGCGCTTGCCCAACGGCATGGCGCGCCTGCATCTAGAGGACGTGGTTGCGCGCGTCGACGAGATCCTCGACCCGCGGTAAGGAGAACGAAGGTTGGTGGTGCAAAGGGCGAGGTGGCGGCGATATGCTGCTGCTTCGCCCTTTGTTTTTTGTGGGAAGTGAGGCACGGTGATGGCCGAATGAGGCGCCATGGATCGTGCCATCACCAAACTTTCCCCAATTTGCCTTGGATCGGCGCGCCCGGGCCGGATATCTTGACCTTGAAAGACACAACAGAACGACACGATGACGTCCGGAATGACTCCGCTACTCATCGGTGGTCAGATTCTTTAAACACAACGATAAGCCGATGCCGAAAAAGTGGTCTAAGCCGCCTGAATTGACGATCGATACCAACAAGGCCCATCAGGCCACGATCAAGACCAACCGCGGCACCATCCGCCTCGAACTCTATCCGCAGCATGCACCGCGCACGGTGAACAACTTCGTCTTTCTCGCCGGAGAAGGATTTTATGACGGGGTGACCTTCCACCGCGTGATCAACAACTTTATGATCCAGGGGGGAGACCCGGAGGGCACCGGCCGCGGCGGACCGGGCTATACGTTCGAGGATGAGCTCGAGAGCAATCCGCTCCGCCACGACACCGGCGTTATCTCGATGGCCAACGCCGGCCCGAACACCAACGGCAGTCAGTTCTTCATCACGCACTCGCCGCAACCACATCTCGACGGACGGCATACAGTTTTCGGCCGCGTCGTAGAAGGTCAGGACGTTGTCGATGCCGTGAAGCAGGGCGATACGATCGAGTCGATTGAGATCGAGGCGTGAGTTTTGAGTGGTGAGTAATGAGTGATGAGTTTTGAGTAGTTGGTTTTGAGTGATGAGTGATGAGTGATGGGCGATGAGTAGTGTAGGATGTGTTTGGAGCAGGTGATGGATTAGCGGTGGGTCTTCCGAAGGGCGGTATCACTATGGTCGTCACCACTTATCTCTCGAAACTCGATACTCCAGACTCTCTTTCGCTTCGTTCATCACTGCTCGCACCGGGAGCTCTGCTTGCCGTTGCGCTTCTCATTTGCGGAGCCTCCTTGCCGGATTCAGGCGAGGTGGCTTTTGCATCTCGGGCCGACACGAGTCTGGTGCTGCGGGCCTATGAACTCGGCATCCACGAGCGGCCGCATGGTCTCGACGCCTGGGCCTCGTCAACGCCTCGACACTACGATGCCCACTATTACCGCATCGAGCTCGACATCGACTTCGACGCGCGCATCATCCACGGCCGTACGCGTGCGGATGTCATGGCGACGTCTCCGTTAAGCCGCGTCGACCTCGACTTTGCCTCTGATATGGACGTCGAACGCGTTCGTCTGCTGCCGGGCGGTGGGGAGGTGTCGTTCGAGCACGAAGCCGACATCCTGTCGGTAATTCTTCCTGGGCGAGTGGAGGCAGGTAACGGCGTATCGATCGAGATCGACTACAGCGGCCGGCCTGCTCATACCGGTTTCGGCGCGTTTGTGTTCGACGCCGTGGCGGGCTCGCCCGTCGCGTGGTCGCTTTCCGAGCCGTGGGGTGCACGCCAGTGGTGGCCGTCAAACGATCATCCGTCTGACAAAGCTGACTCCGTTCGGATCGTCGTCACGGTGCCGGAGGGGATGAGCGTCGGATCGAACGGCGTGCTCGAGTCGGTCGAGACGTCGGCGGGGCGGACGACATTCAACTGGTTCGAGCGGTATCCCATTTCGACGTACCTGGTGTCGATTGCCGCGGGCGACTACCGTGTGTTCGAGCAGACCTACTCGACGCCTGACACAATCGATCTCGGCGGATCGGCAACGCAGATGCCGATCGTGCACTATCGGTACGAACGCCCGACTGGGGCCGTGCTTCCATCGGGATGGGCCGAGGTGCTGGATGCCTTACCCGTCTTCGAATGGTGGTTCGGACGCTATCCGTTCGCACGTGAGAAGTATGGCCACATCGAGTTTTCGTGGCGCGGCGGCATGGAACACCAGACGCTCAGCTCGATGGGCGGCGATGAAGTCGCGCTGATGGCGCATGAACTCGCGCACCAGTGGTTCGGCGATTCAGTGACGCTTGAATTTTGGCCCCACCTCTGGCTCAACGAAGGCTTTGCGTCGTACGCGGAGTTGCTGTACTGGGAAGCCATGGTCGATCGCTATCCAGACGCATTCAGGGCCGGACTCGCCGCCGATCATCAGTTGGCACGCACGGCTGAAGGGACACTCGTCGTCCGCGACACAACGTCGATCGATCGACTCTTTGCCTCGAATCGGGTCTATGCAAAGGGGTCCGCTGTCCTTCATATGCTGCGGAAGGTTGTTGGCGACAACGCCTTCCGTACGATCCTGCAGCGATACGCCGGCCACCCGTCATTACAATACGGCACGGCCACGACCGGCGATTTTCGCCATGTCGCCGAATCGGTCCACGGCGCCGATCTGTCGTGGTTCTTTGAGCAGTGGGTGACGGAGGGAACGGGCTTCCCGCAGTACGAGGCCGACTACTGGGTGGAGGATGTGGACGAGGGTTACGCCGTCCGGCTGCAGCTCCGCCAAATGCAGTCGTTGCCCGAATCGAACACCGACGTTTTCGTCATGCCGATCGAAATCGAGATCGAGCACGGCTCGGGCGTACACCGCTCGAGCGTATGGAATGACCGGCGTGTGCAGAATTTCGTATTCACGGTGCCGGATCTCCCGCGTCAGCCCCGTATCGATCCCAGGGCCGACATCCTCCGCGGGGCCGCGATCCCCGTCACGTTATCTCCGGACGCGCCGCTCGGGTTCAGCGCCACCGCATATCCCAACCCAACAAGCAGCGTTGTGACACTGCAAATCACGTTGGATCACACCAGGCCGGCAAATCTGTCGGTGTATGATATGCTTGGGAGGGAGGTGAAGCGGCCACAGGAGCATCTGCTCTCACGCGGATACCACCGGCTCGATGTCGACCTGAGCGATCTGAGCGCCGGACGCTACTTGATCCGGCTGGATGCCGGCGGCGAACAGGTCGTCGTTCCGATCACGCGGCTCCGATAACGCCGCTTCCGTTAGGCGTCGGG
>CAZRTY010000251.1:0-3343 GCA_964603055.1 uncultured Rhodothermales bacterium
TTGAAGGACGACGTGCTGGTCCTCGCGCGGCTCGTCCGCGCCTGGGCGAAAGGGCAGTACCGCGAAGCGCCGTGGAAATCGGTCCTTTACGCGACGGCCGCGCTCTTGTACTTCCTGAACCCCGCCGACCTCATTCCCGACACCCTGCTGGTGATTGGGTTTGTTGACGATGCGGCGGTGGTGGCCGCCGTCGTTCGGGCGCTACACAAGGACCTCCGCAGGTTTGAACGGTGGGAGGCCGAACAAGCGGAACACGCCGCGGAAGGTGTTGAGCTGAACGGCGTGGCAGTACCGTTAGAGGAACGAACCCGCGCGGAAGTAGACGTGTAGGCCTTCGCGGCTGTGGGCGAGGTCCACGCGGCCGAAAACGTATCGACCGATCCGACCTCGGAGTCCGGCGCCGTAGCCGTACTCCATCTCGTTCAGACTGATTCGCGATCCGTCGCGGAACGCCTGCCCCGCATCCACAAAAAGGGCAAGGTCAAGGAAGAGAAGCAGTGAGCGCCGGTACTCGAGGTTGACGAGCAGTGTGTTCTCGGCACGGAAACGGTGGGGCCTGAAGCCGCGCACCGAGTATGCACCGCCGAGCGTGGGCAAGAGATAAAACATCGGAGCATCCGACGAGCGGACTGAGGCGAGTTGAACGCGGCTCGCAATACCATCCGTCTCGAAACCCATCGGCAGAAAGTATTGTCCCTCGACCGTGTATCGCACGAAGTCGGGTTCGTCGTCACCCAGTCCGAAATAAGGCATGGCGGACGCCGCCACGTACCACCCGCGGTTGGTTCCGAGCGGCAGTCTGTCGCGGATGTACGCCAGCGGCGTGAATCGATCTTCCACGCGCTTCGAGACAAGGTCTCTGCGATCGACCTCGACCCACAGGCCGACCGCACCGTACCGCGAGTCCATCCACATTCCCGGCGCATCGTCGATGACGAATGTCTCATCGATCTGCGGGAAGTCGCCATGGCGGCCGTTGCCGAAGCGGTTGTCAATCACCGAGGCGTTGACGCCGATGGCCATACCGTCGAACGGTTTAACAGACGCGGACGCGCCCGCAATACGCTCGTCAAGTCGATAATCCGATGCAGCGTCGCGATTCGATGGACCGAGGCCGTAGTAGACTTCCTTCGGCTGGTATCGGTAGCGCCCGTAGCCATACAACGAGAACCGGTCGTTCTCAAAGCCTGTCATCAGACGCACGCCTGCGTACGTTCGGATGGACGCACGCGCGTCGGCCGCGAGTGTCAGGTTGGGATGGCGGAGGAAGGCGTCATAGCGAACGCCGCCCGATACTCCCGCCGTTTCGCCGAGACCTCCAAACAAGGGGATAAAGCCGCCCCGCCCGAACAAGGGCGTATCGCCCGACTGTGCCAAGACAGTGCTCGCCCCCCCGGCCATGAGAAGCAGCAGCGCCGCGATGTGACTAAGCGTCCTGCTCAGGAAGCCCAAGAAGCGATCCATGTAGCCTCTGTGTGGGATAGGAAAGTGAGATGCCCTCGTCATCTAGACGCTCAACGATGGCAATATTGATCGCTTGCTGGATGTCCATGTAGACGTTGAAGCTCGGGTCTAACACGTAATAGACGATCTCATAATTGAACGCATACGGCCCAATCTTGGCAAGATGCGCACGATCAAAACGTGTCAGTTCCTGTGCCTTAACAATTTCCTCTATCCAGTCTGAAATCCGAGCCAGCTTCTGCCGATCCGTGTCGTATTCGACGCCGATTTCAAATACGACCCGCCGCTCAAACATCCGTTTGTAGTTGCGAATCCGGCTTTCGAGAAGGTCGGTGTTTGAGAATACAAGCTGCTCACCGGAGAGGCTCTGGAGACGCGTCGTTTTGAGGCCGATACGATCAACGCTGCCGAGGTACTCGTCGACGGCAAGGAAATCTCCGACGACGAACGGCTTGTCGATAACAATGGACAGCGAGCTGAAAATGTCGCTCAGCACGCTCTGCACAGCGAGCGCGATGGCGATGCCGCCGATTCCCAGCCCGGCGATGAGCGCGGTAATGTTGACGCCGAGGTTGTCGAGCGCCAGCAGTACGACGATCGAGAACACCAGCAACCTGCCGATCCATCCCGCCGCCTGCATCGTCGTCACGGCCGAGGCATCGTCCTCGATGTGCCGTTCGCGGTAGCGCCGGACGTAGAAGTCGATCAGCGCGTTGCCCCAGATCATCACCTGCATGGCCGCAAGAACGACGAATATCGCCCGCATCGACCGTATGGCACCCGGGAAGGCATCGGCGACGATCAGCGCAGAGTACAGGGCACCCGCAAGCAGGAACCACGTCTTGGTCCGTTCGAGGAGTTTGACCAGAGCATCGTCCAACGAGACCTTGGTCCGTCGAGCCAGTCGCTGGAGTTGGCTCCGGAGGACGAAGCGGCCTAGGATAAGCGCCAGGCTCAGGCCGATCCATACAACGAGGATGACGAGCCACTGGAAAGCGGTGAGTCCAAGGATTCTGATACTGGTAAGCTGTTCGTAAAGCGGTTCGATCACGTTTGCCTGCAGGCAGATACAAGTAGTTTTCGGTCGGCCGCTAACTTACACAAGCATCCGAAAGGATTCGGAGACACCGGCCATGTCGTTGGCGGTCGGTTACGATTGACAAATGAAGGGCGAAGCCGGGTCCTCCTGACGGTGCGTTACAATAAATGAGTATTTTTATCGGGACCGGACCACCGCCGGAACCGGTGGTTTGGGTTCAGGTTGATCCGGCGCTTTCCGAAGGACGGCTATTACGTGACTTACTAAATTAGTCGCTCGGATTGCACCTGTGAACAGCCTTTCGTCGACTGGCATTGCCCGGCTGAGGCGTTTTTGTTTTTTCCTGCCTCATCCCCTATCGAAATGAGTAACGAAACCACATCTGAAAAGAACGCCGGCGAACGCAAGGTCGGGCCGACGGTCACCAAAGACCGCTGGGTGAGCTATGCGCGCCAGAAACTTTCTAAAGGCTACGTGCTGATTGTCAGCGCCTCGCGCAAGAATGCCAACTTCTATTCGCCGGCTAAAGGCTATGAGATGTGCGCGTACGATGTGGCGCGTAAGCTGATTGCGGATGGACTGATCGTCAAGACACGCGGACACCATCTGGGCGACGTGTACGAGCTTTCGTCTGACGCCGTAGATGCTCCTCCCGCCCCCGCGCTTCCGGTTATCGATGACGACGACGATGATCTGGACGGACCGAGCGAATTCCTCGACGACCTCCCGAAGGAAGATGAGGACGGCACCCTCGACGATGAAGACGAAGAGGACGAAGTCGACCCCTACGCCGAAGAGGACGAGGAGCCGATCGATGAGGAGGACGAGGAGTTTTGAGTG
>CAZRTY010000252.1:0-3314 GCA_964603055.1 uncultured Rhodothermales bacterium
CCTTCCATCTCGAAGCGCACAAGCGTTGCATTCGCCAGGTACATCCACGAGAAAATATCGGCATAGCGGCCCGCCAATTTCTCCTTGCGTTTGAGTGATCCGCCGAGCGTTGCGAGCGCAACATCCGCATAGAACGCAAACGCGGCCGATGCCCAGGCCAGACGGCGGTAGTATGGCGCGGCCACGCCGTCAACCGGCGAGCGCGCGAGTCCGCCCCGGGTCAGTGTGAGACATGCCATCCGCGCGCCGTTGCTCAGAACGTGGCCGACGTGAGCCCAGAACGACCGATCGAAGGCATCGAGATCATTGCGTTCCAGCGCGTCGATCTCATCGAGGATGTACGGGTGACACCGGATTGCGCCCTGGCCAAAAATCATCAGGGTGCGGGTGAGGATGTTCGCACCTTCGACCGTAATGGCGATGGGCATGCCGATGTAGCCCGACGCGAGCACGTTTCGCGGACCTCGAGAGATCCCGTTACCGGCCATGACATCCATGCCGTCGTTGATCAAACCACGCGATATCTCAGTGGCATTGTACTTCATCATGGCGGTCACGACAGCCGGTTTCGCGCCCTGGTCGATCGCACCACACGTGTACCGACGCGCCGCCTCAAGTACGTAGGTCAGTCCGCCAATTCTCGCCAGCGGTTCTTCGACACCTTCGAACTTTCCGATTGGCAGCCCAAACTGACGTCGAACTGCGGCATGCGCGCCGACCGTGCGATAAATATGTTTGGCCGCGCCGGTGCTCGTTGCCGGAAGCGATATCCCGCGCCCCGCCGCCAGCGACTCCATCAACATCCGCCATCCTTTGCCGACTCCATCGACGCCGCCGATAATCGCATCGATCGGCACCACCACGTCGTAACCTTCCGTCGGACAGTTCCAAAACGGCACACCCATCGGATCATGACGCTGATCGAGCTTGACGCCTTCCTTGTTGCTTGGCACCAGCGCGCAGGTGATCCCCGGATTCTCGCCCTTGCCAAGCAGGTTGTCCGGATCCTTCAGCCGAAACGCGAGACCGATGACTGTCGAGATTGCCGCAAGTGTGATGTATCGCTTGTTCCAGTTAAGCCGCAGATACAGCTTGCCGTCGTCGCCTTTAAAGACCTCGCCACTTGCTGAAATCGCACCGGCATCCGAGCCGGCATTCGGCTCCGTCAGCGCGAAACACGGGATCTCCTCCCCCTTGGCGAGGCGCGGCAGATAGTAGCTCTTCTGCTCTTCCGTGCCGTAGTGGATGAGCAGCTCGGCCGGTCCGAGCGAATTCGGCACCATAACAGTTATCCCCAGAACCTGGCTGCGCGCAGAAAGCTTTGCGACTACCGCACTATTCGCCAGCGCGCTGAAACCGAGCCCGCCATACTCGTGCGGGATGATGAGTCCGAAGAAGCGCTCGCGCTTCAGATAATCCCACACTTCCTGTTTGAGCCCGCGATCCTGCGAGATCTCCCAGTCGTCCGTCATCCGGCACAACTCGTCGACCGGACCATTAAGGAAGGCCCGTTCTTCGTCGCTCAGATCGGGATATCCCTCCGCAAGCATCCGATTGAAGTCGGGTTTGCCGGAAAACAACTCACCGTCGACCCAGACCGTGCCCGATTCGATCGCCGTCTTTTCCGTCTGCGAAATCGTCGGCAGGAAGCCGAGCTTGTTCATCGTCTGCATGACGGCTTTTGACAACGTCGGCCGCCGCAATGCCGGAATACCGACGAACGCCGCGACGGTACCGAGACCCAGGACGAGGAGCTTTGAGGAGTTCCGCATGATCGTATTCCGTTTTGATGACTCGCGAAAGTTCGAATCCGTCTACCGGCGCAGGTTCTCGAAGACGGCCGCCGCGCCCATTCCACCCCCCACGCACATCGTGCAAATACCGTAGCGTGCCGAGCGGCGTTGGAGTTCGTGTAAGAGTGTGGAGGTCAGCTTGGCGCCCGTGCAGCCCAGCGGATGCCCGAGTGCGATCGCCCCGCCGTTGACGTTGACCTTGTTGGGATCGAGCCCGGCTTCATTGATGACGGCAAGCGCCTGCGCCGCGAACGCTTCGTTTAACTCGATGAGGTCGATGTCATCGAGCGTGAGCCCGGTCTGTTGCAGCACCTTCCGGATGGCTTCTACCGGGCCGATGCCCATCATGTCTGGCGAGACGCCGGCCAGTGAGAATCCCACGAGACGGCCAATGGGCTCGGCACCAAGTTGCTCGACCATGGCCCGGCTCATTACCACGGTTGCGGCGGCGCCGTCCGACATGCCGGATGCATTGCCGGCCGTGACCGTCCCGCCCCGCTTGAAGACGGGCTTGAGCCCGGAAAGCACCTCAAGCGATGTGTCGCGCCGAGGACCTTCATCCGTCGCAAATCGAATCTGTTGAGTTTTGGTGCGACCGTTATTGAAACTGGTCAGCTCCACATCAACCGGGACGATTTCTTCGTCGAAGGCACCTCGTTCGATCGCTTCCAGAGCGCGCTGATGCGACCTCAATGCAAACTCATCTTGCGCTTCGCGGCTGATGCCGTACTTCGTCGCAACATTCTCCGCGGTAATCCCCATCGACACGTAGACATCGATGTCATGTTCGACGAGATCAGGATCCGGCTGGTAGTAGAAGCCCGTCATCGGTACCTGGCTCATCGACTCGACGCCTCCCGCGAGCACGCAGTCCGCCCATCCTGCCTGGATGTTCTGCACGGCGAGGGCGATGGTCTGCAGCCCGGATGAACAAAAACGATTGATCGTCGCGCCGGGTACCGTGTCGGGGAATTTCGCCTTCTGTGCGATGATACGGCCAAGGTTCATCCCTTGTGGTCCTTCCGGGAAGGCACATCCGACCAGGACGTCGTCGATCATATCATGCTCAAGTCCTTCTACGCGATCGACGGCTCCTCGAAACGCCTGCGCGCCCAGGGCCTCGGGTCTAACATGCTTGAGCGTACCTCGTTTGGCTTTTCCCGCCGGTGTACGCACACTGCTCACGATGTAGGCGTCGTTGGTCGTCAATGTCTGTTCGATCTTAGGTTTGATGCAGGTCGTCGGACGCCGATCTCAATTACGTAAGGGCTTGCCGGTCTCGAGCCTGTGTCTGATCCGCTCCTGAGTCCGGCGCTCACCCACGAGACGTAGAAATACCTCTCGTTCGAGCGAGAGCATATACTCCTCCGTGACGTCTTGATGGCCCGATAGCGCTCCGCCGGTCATAACATGGGCGAGTTGCGAGCCGAGATATCTGTCGTACTCGCTGATGAATCCGCCTTCGAGATACTGCTGAAGTTGGACTTCAAGCGCCGCCTGACCTGGCTTACCCAGGACGGT
>CAZRTY010000253.1:0-3305 GCA_964603055.1 uncultured Rhodothermales bacterium
ACCTTCTCGAGAAACTGCGGCCGCAGGATGTCGGCGTTTGCGTTCACATTGGTGAGCACCGTCGCGTTGACCCCGATCGACGCATTGGCCCGCGCGTAGTCCGTGTATCGTGGATCCAGATAATGCGGCAGCTTCTGCCAGTCCCACAGCGAGAACCCGGCATAACCACGCTCGATGGTGCGGTCGAGGTTATCCCAGTGATTTAAAATCCGATGTTCGATTGCCGGGCTCTCGGTGATGTCCAGATTCTCCAGCCGGTCATGCGTCTGGATAAGCCTCAGCAAATGGAATGCGCCGTACAACACGCCGACGTCTTCATTCGCGGCAATAACGAGGCGCGATCCGTTGCCGTCAGATACATTCCGGATGATGTACCCCTCCGGACCCACCGCGGCCAGCGCTCCATCCCAGCCAAGCGCGGCGATGGCGTCCGACGAAGCGGGGGTGCCAAGCAGCACGCGCCCGGCGCCTGCATCATCCACAAATCGGACCTCGCCAAGGAGCCCTCCGAGGCCTCGTTTGAGCTCATCCCGCGTAACTTGCAGCGTCGCCGACTCACCCGGCAGATGGATGCCGGTAATGACGGATGCATAGTGCTCGGCGAGCGCCTGGTTTTCAACAGGCCGGTAGCGCAGCCAGAGGTCATATCCGTCCTCGGTCGGGCAATCGTACGTACCCGCATGTACGGATGCCGGGATCAGGAAAAGTATAGCGGCAAATATGGTCTTGAACGGCAACGGCATGCTTTGAAAAGTCACAATGGAACAGTCACAATGGAACAGTAGGAACGCGGTCGTCTGCCGGGTCGGCCCAGCGGTCGTTGGGGATGATCGGTGCCCAGCCCGGGCGCAGCGGATCCTGGTCATAGGGATAACCGCCGAGGCGCTGGTAGAGTTCGTGGTACTCGGCAAGTTTATCGCGGTCGAGCTTCACGCCCAGGCCCGGCCCCGTCGGCACCTTCATCTTCCCATCCACATATTCCATCTTACCGCCGACGATGACATCGTCGACCAAGTGGTGGTAGTGGGCATCCACGGCAAAGGAAAGGTTGGGCACGACTGCTCCGAGCTGCAGCATCGTCGAAAGCTGGATCCCTAGCTCGCCCGAGGAATGAACGGCCACGCCGAGTTGGAACGTCTCGCAGACGCCGGCCGCTTTGACGCACTGGCGGATGCCGCCCCAGAATGTGGTGTCGAGCAGAATCACGTCGATCGACATGTTGCGGATATTCGACGCGAGCTGTTCGAAGTTGACTACGACGGTGTTCGTGGCAAGCGGAGTGCGCAAGTTCTCGCGGACGCGGCGCATGCCTTCGAGGCCAAAGACAGGATCCTCGAAATAATCGTTGCGAAGGTCCTCGATCTCACGGCCGAACCAGATGGCTTGCTCGGTCGACCAGACACCATTCGGGTCGAAGCGGAAGGAATCGCCCTCCAGCGCCTCGGCGACGGCTCGGAAAGCTTCGAGCTCATATTCAGGATGGAAGACGCCGCCCTTTAGCTTGTGCGTCCGGAATCCGTAGCGCTCCTTGAGCGACTTCGCTTCGTCGACGAGTTGGTCGATTGTGCGGACTTCGTTCTCGTGGCTCTGTGGATGGGGATAGCGGAAGAACAGGTACGACGCGAACGGAACCTCGTCGCGCAGCCTCCCTCCCAAAATGTCAGACACCGGCACGTTCCACTTCTGGCCGATCAGATCCAGGCACGCAAACTCGAGCGCGGCCATGATCTGCGTCCGGTTATTGTAGAGCGATGCCGTCGGGTTGGCGATCAGAAATCGCATCTCCTCGATCCGCGCCGGGTCGCGCCCGATCAGATACGGCTTCAACGACTCGATGGCACTCGTGGCAATATCGCCGCCGCCGCCCATCTCGCCGAGGCCGATGAGCCCTTCGTCTGTTTCGACCTCCACAATTGTGCGTACGAACCGCCCCCAGTGGCTGCCGTTGGCATGGCGCAGCGGCGCCTCTAAAGGGACGGTCACGGGCGTAGCCCGGATGTCGGTAATGCGCATGTACGTGTACTCAACCGCGTCAGACCGACGCGCAGTTAATTGTATTGATACAGTTGAACACGCTGAATGGCGTATTCACCTGGTGAGATGCGGAGATGGCGCCCCTGGTGGCTCTGATCACCGTTGAGTAAACGTCCTGGAACCCAGGATTCGTTCTCGTAGCGCCCCTCATAAATTGAAAGGATGCCGGCCTCGCCCTCGTCGACGTCGAACGTCAGCGTAATGCCACTGCCGGCAACCAGCAACTCGTTGTCGGAAAGCTGAATGATAAGGCCGCCGCGCGGATACGTATGGTCAGGCTGCCACGGGTCGCGGAAGGTCACCGTGACATCATAGTCGCCGAAGCGGAAGTCTCGATCCGAATCGTCCACATTGCCGTCGAAATCGGTCACCGGCAGTACGCCGACCATCGTTCCCATCCCCTGATGTTCGATGATGAGGTGCGTGATCTGCTGAAGAACATCGTAGCCGGCCGAAAGCGGGTCGACAGCAGGATCTTCGATCGACTCGATCGAGAACGGACCGAAGCCGATTGCGTCGTGATTGCCGAAGACGTAGAACGCGTTTACCGCGGCTTCCAGTGCACCGGCGTAGTGGGCTTCGGGGATGAAGAGCGGATTGCCGGGCGCATCGTAGCGGGCCATCCATTCGACAAAATTCGGGAAGTAGATGTCGGGCGCCAGGAAGTCGAGCGAAGGCGCCGCCGTCTTCCACACATCGAACAGATGGGGAAGGGGGCCCGCGCTGGGATAACGGCCCGGTGCATAACCCGGCCTCGGCAGCGCCGCGTTCACGTACATCGGCAGCGGATATGCGTCCTTGCCTGACTCGGCAAGTGCATTTACGAATCGACCGAACTGCCAGGCCATGAATACTTCCTCGGCCTCGGACGAGTCGCCAAAGACCTGGCGCCACGTGCCCGATGCGCGCCGTCCGTTGTCGACCCAAAGCGCGCGGAGCTCGGCGGTGAGGCGTTGCTCGTGATGCTGAATATGATTGAGGAGCTCGGCAGGCACCGGCGAATTAAAGGCAGCCTCGGCCAGATCGCTGTGATCACGAGCCTCGGGGATCATGCCGATCTCATTTTCCACCTGAATCAGAATGACGGTCTGCTCTTCGCCGTCGACGTCGCGCAGGTGCTGCATGAAGCGGGTAAACGCCCGGCGATCTGCCTCGATGTTAGCGTCAGAAAACGGCGTCAGGATTTCGAGCGGCATGCCGTCGTCCGTCCGCGCACGAGGAAAGCGTTCTTGATCGAGCTTGACCCACGACGGTACGTACGACGACATACT
>CAZRTY010000254.1:0-3293 GCA_964603055.1 uncultured Rhodothermales bacterium
GTCTTCCTGCATTACCACGGCGAAGATCATCATCCGGCATCCTATGCCAACAAGTTGGACTGGGCCAGGCGGATGAAGGACTGGTTCGATTATTACCTGAAAGACGTGCCCGTCGCGTGGATCGAGGAAGGCGAGGCGCCGATGTATCAGGATTGACGCCCGGACTCGGTCAGGCGAGGAGTGCCGCGAGGCCGGTAATACGTCGCTCTTGCCTCAGGGCGGCGGCGGCCACGAGCTCGACGGCGCCGATGATGGTGACGCTTCGTCGCGCGCGCGTGACGGCCGTATAGAGGAGCTCGCGCGTGAGGCGTTCAGCGTGCTCTTCTTCCGGCAGCACGAGCACGACATCGTCGAACTCCGACCCCTGGCTTTTGTGGATCGTCATCGCCCACGCGGCCTCATGGGAGGGCAGGCGGCTTACGGGCACTTCGCGGATTTCCTCGCCGGCGGGGAAGCATCCCACAAAACGCCCGGGCTCCTTTTCCCACAACACGCCCACATCGCCGTTGAAGAGCGAGACTTCGTAGTCGTTCGTGTTGATGAGGATCGGCTTGCCGGAATACTCGCTTCCCCACGGACGTACGCCCTCTTCGTGCAGCCACGCCTCGAGATCTTCGTTCAACGCATCGATGCCGTGATTACCGACACGCATCGGGCTCAAGACGCGCAGCCGGTTCAAGTGCTCGAGCGCTTCGCCCGGCGTGGAGGATTCGACGAGCAGCCGAGCGAACTCGCGTACCGGCCGGCGGGTCGTGCGTTTCAGCTCGGTTCGAGGCACCAGCGATAAGTCAGCGTAGCTGCCCGAGGTCAGCACGTCGCGCACGGCCTCGGTGTCGCCGTCCCGCAGCGCGTAGGCGAGCCGCCCGATGCCGGACTCCGCCCCGAAGCGGTAGCCTTTTCGCAGCGTCACAACGGCGTCCTGCATTGGCTTCGGCGATGGATCGACCGAAGGCAGATGCACGGCACCAAGCGACTCGAGCAGCGAAACGAAGCCCGCAGATTTGGATTCGGATTCTCCCGCGCGGCACAGATCGCCAAACACAAATCCCGCCTCCACGCTCGGCAACTGATCGGGATCTCCGATGAGGATGAGCCGCGTGTCTTCGTGAAGGGCCGCGAGGAGCGACGTGAAGAGCGCGTGGTCGATCATCGATGCCTCGTCGATGATGACGACATCGGCCTCGAGCGTCCGGTCTCGGCCGTAGGTGAAGCGCGCCTGTGATGGTCGATAGCCGAGCAGGCGATGCAGCGTGGCGGCAGTCGTGGGAATGCGCCCTTTGAGCTCATCATCAACGTCGAGCCGCGCCAGTTGTCCGCCGATACTCTCCGCCATTCGGTTGGCGGCTTTGCCCGTTGGTGCGGCCAGTTTGATTCGCTGCTCCGGGTCGTTCTGAAGGAGCAGCGCCATGAGCCGGATGACTGTTGTCGTCTTCCCCGTTCCCGGTCCGCCGGCGATGCAGAGGAATCGGCTCCGCATTGCGGCTGCCGCTGCGACCGCCTGCCAGTCGCCCTCGGTCGAAGTCTGCGGATCGAATAGCGTCGTGAAGAGCGGCTTTACCTTCTGGATGTCGACATCCGCATCCGCTGCTTCCACGCGCGACTGCACGGCGTCTCGGATCTCTTGCTCTCCCGCGTGGAATCGGCGGAATGCGAGTAGGTCGCCGTCAAGGATCAGCGGCGTAAGCTCACCCGGCCGACCAACGCTCGAACTGGTCTCGAGTGATGTGTGAAGCGTCTCTGCATCTGGAATGGAGATACCCGCCTCGATCAAAAACTGACTACGCCCTATCTGGGTCAGGTCGACGGCCGTGTGGCCTTCGCGCCTGGCGATGGATAGCAAAATCGCAGCCGCACGAAGCGCAACGGCGTGCGCGGGATCGCGCTCGGCGAGCCAGTCGGCCAGCACATTGTCGAGCGGATGGAGGGCGTCGTGGTCGGTTGGCTCCTCCATCTGAGTGGAGAAAATTGAAGTCATAATACCGCCGCCGGCTAACTGGAGAACGATAATTGATGGGCGGGCACCGGCCTCAGCATCTCATCCAGTGCCTCGATTAGTTGGCGTGGAGGGCGAAGCACATAAAAACCGTTGTCAGACTCCCCGTCCACGCCGCGCAGAAAGACCACGCCTGAGCCTCCGATGTGCCGATCGTAGTCGTACTCCGGCAGCCGCGTCTTCAGGTAGCGATGCAGCCCCAGCGCATAAACGAGAAGTTGCAGCACGTAGTGCCGGTCGAGGGCTGCCTCAACGAGCTCCTCCGCGGCATAATCCTGAAGGTCGGTTCCAAGATGCGTTGACTTCCAGTCAAAGACGTACCACCGTTCCTCGTGCTCGAACGCGAAGTCGGCGATTCCGGTCAGGTATCCGTTTAGTGCCGATTGACTGAGCCGCCGAAGCCGCTTCGGATATTCGTTTCGGATGGGTTCATCGGCATAGCGAGCGACAGCGTCGGCGAGTACCTCCGGCGTGATCGCATCGATCGGAACGAGGAAGCTCCATTCCCACAGTGTCCTCTTTGGATCGAGTTCGGGCATCGTGATGCCGGCGATTGGGATGGGCGTCCGGCCCAGTCGACGGAGGAACTGCATCACTTCCTGCTGCGGATCGAACGTCGGACCGCCGCTGTGCTTCTCCGGCTCAGTGAGTCCGAACGCGCGCAGCTTCCTCGCGACAAGGTTGTCGACCTGCGGTACGGGCTCCTTCCCAATGAGCGGGAGCGCGGCCACATCCACTTCCTCGATGATCTCGTGGAGGCAGCTTCCGGCGTTCCGCCCTGACGCGAAGGCGAAGAAACCCTCTCTCTCAGCCGCCATGGTGGGGAAGAACGCGTCCTCCGCATCACTCATCGACAGCTGCGTGTAGGATGTTACACGCCATGGCGTGAGCTTTGGGGTGACCTGCCCGGGTAGCTCGCGCGGCGCGAACGACTCGTCGGTGAGAGATGACGCAGGCTTGTACGACGCATCCGACGGCAGCGGCTCGATCGTCATCAGGCTGTCGTTCTCCTGCGAAAGCTCGCGGAGTTTACCGATGATCGGTCCATAATCCTTCGCGGCGTCGAACGCGCTCGTCGCGCGCCGGCCGATATCGCCATCATCCTGCGCCGCCTCGTGACCTCGCAAGAGATAATTCAGCGCCGACATCTCGCTCTGCTTGACATCGCCAATCACGACGTAGCAGCGATGCACGGCACGCGTCAGTGCCACGTAGGCAAGCCGCAGATCCTCGGCGAGGCGTTCGGCATCGGCGATGCGCTGACGCCGTTCGGCATCTTCCGAGCCGATGTCGTAGACGA
>CAZRTY010000255.1:0-3284 GCA_964603055.1 uncultured Rhodothermales bacterium
TTGTTCGAATTGACGCACCTGTACTTCACGCGTCCGCGGGCAGACTCGACGGCGCTGATCGCCTTCCAGAATCAGCAGATCCCATTCCTGCGCAACCGGTCGGCCGCTCCCGCCGCGGTCTTCCAGGACTCACTCATTGCCGCACTGTACGGAGACAACGTCCGCATGGCGCCGCCAACGCCTGAGATGGTATCGGGCATCGACCTCGCCACGGCAACGTCGGTCTTCGAGGATCGCTTCGCCGATGCAAGCGACTTCACGTTTGTGTTTGTGGGGAATGTGACGTCCGAGCGGATTCGCGAGCTGGCGCAAACCTATCTCGGCTCCCTCCCCACCCTTGACCGCACAGAGTCGTGGCGGGATGTCCAGCCTGAGCTGCCATCCGGAATCGTCGAGACCACCGTCCATCGTGGCATCGGCGATCAGAGCCAGACGCTGCTGATATTCCACGGCGACTTCGATTATGAGCGTGAGGCGCGGCACCGCCTGTCATCGCTCCGCGACGTGCTGGCCATCCGCCTGCGCGAGGATCTGCGCGAAGATCGGTCGGCCGTGTACGGTGTAAACGTAAGCGCCTCGACGAGCGACCGCCCGCGCCCGACGTATCAGTTCTCGATCAACTTCACCTCGGATCCTGCACGCGTCGATGAACTCGTCGACGCCGTGTTCGACCAGATCGAGCAGATCAAAACCGAAGGTCCGACTGATGATGAGTTGCAGCGCGTCAAGGAACAACAACGGCGCGAGCGCGAGACGCAACTCCAGACGAACTCGTTCTGGCTGAGCACGCTCTCGTTCTATTTCCGCCGCGACGA
Organism: uncultured Rhodothermales bacterium; assembly: GCA_964603055.1. Lineage (GTDB taxonomy): Bacteria > Bacteroidota > Rhodothermia > Rhodothermales > CAZKDQ01 > CAZRTY01. Next base: position 816 of record CAZRTY010000255.1, read on the forward strand.
AGACCCCGCCGAGGTCCATAGCTTCAATCAGCTGGTCGACAGTCTCACGGCCGAAGACATCAGAGCTACCGCCGCTCAGCACCTCCGCGCAGATCAGTACGTCCGAGGTGAATTGCATCCTGAGACGGCCGAATAGGCGCCTCGACATCTATCCCACATAATCGACTGCAGGTGCCCGACCCGGCTACGGCGGCCGGGCGCTCTCAGTCGATCATCAATTCATCCATCATCACAAGACGGATTGGTATGTATGCCGTAGCGTTCATGATGTAGCGTTGTCATGATATAGCGCTGTAAGATCACGTGGCCCGGGATCCCTCTCATTAATCCTCTCCAATGGCGATGGAATTAACATCCGGGAGCGCGGCGCAGCCGTACCGCGACACGTACACCGTCCGCGCATATGAATCGACCGCCGAGGGCGTGGCCTCCGTCCAGGCGATCTGCAATTACCTGCAAGAGACGGCCGGCAATCATTCTCGCCAGCTCGGGTTTTCGATCGAGCAGCTCACAAAGATGGGCCTCACGTGGATGCTCGCTCGACTGCGGCTGCGTCTGACGGCGATGCCCCGGTGGCGGGAAGCCGTCGACATCGAAACGTGGCCGTCGGGATCCGACGGTCTCCGCGCGCTGCGCGACTTTCTGATACACGACTCCGGCGTAATCATCGGAAGAGCAACGAGCCTCTGGCTGGCGATCGATCTCAAGCGTCACCGCCCAACGCGATTGCCGGCGTTCATCTCAGAAACAGTCGTTGAAGGCGTCGAGCCTGCGGTTGAGCACGACTTTCCATCGCTTGATGTGCCGGACGAGTACGATCACGCCGCTGAGTTCAACGTTCGCCACAGCGACCTCGACATGAACCGGCACGTCAACAACGTCCGTTATGTGGAGTGGGCGCTGGAGAGCCTTCCGCTCGAACTCGCCGATGCATCTTCGCTCGCCGAGCTTGACGTCCAGTTCAAGGCCGAGACCTATGCCGGCGATCGTGTTCGAGCAACGGCCGCGCGCGAGATCGATGACGGCGCCCAGGTGTCGTACCTGCACCGCGTTGTGGCCATGAAGGACGACCGCGAAGTTGCCGTGCTCCGGACGACCTGGCGTCGGTGAGCCTACCGTGCCGACCCGTCAGCGGCTGACGGCGCGGAGCGATGAGCGCGGCAGATCCGAAAACCGATCGGCCAGGAAGAGATCCGCATCGGTCGCGCTGCGGCCACGCCGAATCATCTCGGCCAGCAAACGGCCGAAACGGAATCCATAACCCATCCCGTGCCCGGTAAATCCGGTGGCGAAATAACTACCCGACAGATGGGGCACCTCGCCCACGACCGGCAGTCCATCAGGGGAGAAACCCATCACGCCGCTCCATCGCCGCGCCACGGGCAGTCCGCGCGTCTGCGGAAAGTGTTGATGGAGGAATTTCTCTAGGTCGGCTTGCAGAGCGGGCGTCGTCTGATCGGCATAACCGCGCTCCTCGAGCATGTGGAGATGGCGGGCACCTCCAACGAGAACGGTGCCGTCCGCGCGCTGCCGCACGTAATAGAAACCTTCGTGCGAGTATGCCGGAAGCTGAAGCCACCGCGACGCCGCGGGCTCGGTGGCGAGCATCTGCGCCCGAATCGGCTGTACATAGGGCGAGAGCGACGGCAGAAGCACCGGCAAATATGCATTCAGCGCCAGCACAACCTGCCGCGCGTGAACGCGCCGCCTCGTCGTCTCGAGGTCGACGCCTTCGGCACCGTCTGTGATCTCAAGTACGGGATGATGCGACAGCAGGCGCACGCCCGACTTCTCGACGATGTGATTGACGAGCCTGACAGGATTCAGCATCGCGCCGGAGGCCACGTACAGGCTGCCGTGAAATCCGCGCCCCACCAGCCGGCGGTTGGTTTCGGCGGCCGAGATGTACGCCGCTGGAAATCCATCGGCACGCATCTTCGAAACGCATCGACGCAGCCGTTCGTCTTCCTCCGCGGTGCCGGCAACGGTCAGACTGCCGCTGGCCTCGAATTCGAACGCGCGAGGCGAGAGCTCGCCGGCAATAAGGTCACGGTTCTCCTGCGAGAAGTGCCACAACCTGCGCGCACGGTCGGAGCCGTGCGTCTGGATGTCGCTCATGTAGTCGGCCGACGTGCCCTGCAACAGGAAACCGGCGTTGCGTCCGCTTGCACCCGAGGCGGGTTCATCTGCCTCGAGCAGAATCACATCCAAATCCGGCGCGCCACGCTTCAACCAGTATGCCGTCGACGCGCCGACGATGCCCCCACCCACCACGGCCACATCGCACGAGAGATCGCTGTCTCGTTCGCCGCGTTGCCAGATGGACTGCGTGGTTGAGGGGGAGGATTTCGACATGCTGGGGTCAGGCGTTGACGTCAACTACAAGCCTACCCCGTACGTCGCCACGGAGGATCCGTTCGGCCGCATCGGGTACATCGGCCAGCGAAATGATGTTGAACATGTCATCGA
>CAZRTY010000256.1:0-3277 GCA_964603055.1 uncultured Rhodothermales bacterium
GCCGATTTCTCAATGGTCTGCTGGGGACCGAACAATCGCCTCCGAGCTATCATCGTTGTAAAGGTACAAGGTAAGACCACATCTAATGACCAATAAACGCATTGCCCGCCTTCTCAAGGAAACAGGCTCGCTCATCGAGCTGACGGGAGGTAATGAGTTTCGAGCACGCGCATTTGCGAACGCCGCGCGCACACTTGAGCGTACGCCCGAGCCGGTGGTGGACATCATCAAGCGCGGCGAACTGACGCAAGTGAGAGGCATCGGCCAGGGGCTCGCTGATCAGATTATCGAGCTGGTCGAGACAGGGACCTTCGAACTGCGCGACGAATTGATCGGCTCGATTCCGCCGGGCGTGCTCGAGATCCTGCGGCTCAAAGGCATCGGGGCAAAGAAAGCCCGCACGATCTGGAAGGATCTCAACATCACGTCGATCACGGAACTCGAGGAAGCCGCGAACATCGGGCGGGTGGCGGAGCTGCCGGGCTTCGGGCCGAAGTCGCAGGAGAGCGTGCTCAAGGCGATCCACGCATATCACAAGTACTCATCTGCACGGCGGTATGCGGGTGTCGTGATCGAAGTGACGCCGATCCTGGAGAAGCTGCGCGAGACACCCGGCGTTCTTCGGTCCGAGTTTAGCGGCGATCTGCGCCGGAAGATGGAAACGGTGACATCCGCCGATATTCTCTGCACCGGCGATCCCGAAACCATCGCGCCCGCGCTGGAGTCCGCACTTGGCGTTGAGGCCGACGTCGAGAATGACGTCATCACGCTGACCAAGAACCTGCCCGACGGACTTTCGCTGAACGTAAAGGCGGTGCTGTCCGCGAAATTCGGCTCGGTGTGGTGGGAAGACACCGGTTCTGAAGCTCACCTTGCCAGTGTGCGAGAACGTTTTGGTGATGTGGATGATGCGGCGGACGAAGTGGATGTGTTTGAGCGTTTCGGCATCGCGTTCATCGATCCGGAATTACGAGAGGGTGATGACGAGCTCGAAGCCGCCGAGGCCGGCACACTTCCCAACTTAATCGACCTCGATGACCTTAAAGGCAGCATCCATAATCACTCGACCTATAGTGATGGCGCGCACTCGCTTCGTGAGATGGCGGAAGCTGCGCGCGCAATGGGCCTCGAGTATTTTGGGATCGCCGATCACAGCCGCTCGCTGGTGATTGCGAACGGATTGTCGATTGAGCGTGTGGAGGAACAGCACGAGGAGATCAAGGCGCTGAACGCGGAATTTGCCGACGGCGGATCATCGTTCCGGATCTTCGCCGGCATCGAGAGCGACATCCTGATCGACGGCGCGCTCGATTATCCCGACGAGGTGCTGGCATCGTTTGACTACGTCGTCGCCAGCGTCCACTCCGGCTTCAACATGACGAAGGAGGAGGCGACGGCGCGGATCATAACAGCGGTTGAAAACCCGTACACGTCCGTCCTCGGGCACATGACCGGCAGGCTGCTCCTCACACGAGACGGCTACCCGGTGGATCATCTCCGTATCATCGAAGCGTGCGCGGCGAACAACGTCTCCATCGAGCTAAACGCGAATCCGCACCGGCTCGACATGGATTGGCGCTGGATACGCGAAGCGACAAAGCGCGGCGTTCTGATCAGCATCAACCCGGACGCACACTCCATCGATGAACTGCACAACGTCAGGTGGGGCGTGGCCGCCGCCCGCAAGGGTTGGCTGACGGCCGACCGGTGCCTCAACGCGATGGACATCGACCGCTTTAGCGCGTGGCTCGAGCGCCGGCGCGGCGCCTGATCTTACTCGACAAACCGAATCACGTGCGCCGTTTCATCTCCTATATCATTCTGGCAGTCATCCTCGTCGTCACGGCTGCGGCTGTGTTTATGTACCTGTCGTATGGTACGGAGCGGGCGGTACCGGCGGAGGTCCGGTCGGCGCCGGTCACGGCGGAGACGACGATCCGCTGGCACGACAAGTACACTGTGATCGAAGCGCCGGATGAGCCGTCGACGTACGCCGCGCTCGGCTATGCACATGCGACTACGCAGCCGTGGTTGATGGCGCTGATGCGGCAGACCGGCCGCGGTCAGCTTGCGGCGTGGTACGGGCCCGAGCTTGCGACGATCGATACGCTCTCACTCCAGCTTGGCCTGGCGGAATCGGCACGTGCGGCATTCCTCGCGCTGCCGGACGAAGAGCGGCAGCCGATCGAGGCCTATGCCGCGGGCGTCAACCGTGCGTTCTCGAGACGGGACGTCCGGTTGCAAGACGAGTTCACGCTGCTCGGCGTGACGCCGGATCGATGGGAGCCCTGGCACAGTCTCGTCATCGAGCGTCTATTCGCGTTGTTGGCGGTTCAGGTGCAATCGGACACGCTTTCGCCGGGAGCAGCACCCGAGCTCGATGACTTCCAGCGTCGAGCTGCAGCCTTGAAGCGATTTCTCGGAATCCATGATCTCGACCATAGCGCTGCCTGGCACGTGACGGGTGATTCACCAACCACGTGGGTGAGACTGGTTTATGGTTCGTCGGTCGTACCGGTCGTCGCTGAGCATCGAATCGAACGGCCTGAAGGCAGCCTCAGCGTCGCCGCTTTGATCGGCACTCCCTTCGCCTTTGTGGCGAAGACGCCCGACCGAGTGCAGATACTGCTGCCGTCGTCGTCGGCAAGTGTGACGGCGCTGCAAGCCGGCGCTGACACGCTCCGAATCGTTCACGCACGCATTGAGGATACCGAAGGCCGCGAGGCATTGATCGAGTCTCGCCGCGGCGATGGCATGCTCTCGCTCGGTCGACAGGTTAGACCTGTGGTTGTCGACTCAGTGGTGGTTCGCGAGCAGGAGTGGGTATTGAACTGGCCGGGCATTGGTGGAGGCAGCGACGCCGCCGCGTTCCGCGCAATGCTTCGCGCCGAGCCTTCCTCGTTCACGCTCTTCGACAACGTCATGCTCAGTGGCAGCGCCGAGGGTGCGTCGACAACCGGTCCTTCCGATCGCACAATGTCCGGCGACGGCGCCACACTCGTCGGCCATCCGCAATGGGCGCCGCATCTGTACGACCGACTCGTCTCGCTCACCTCCGGTCTCGATTCGCTTGGCGCCGCTTCGCTCTTCGACGACGCCGTCAGCACGTGGGCAGCCGAAATCGCGCCGCCGCTAATTGAAGATGCCGGCGACAGAATCTCGGTGCCGCCCGCGGTGGCCGAAGCAATGGCATACCTCCGCAACTGGGATTTTAATTACGCCGATGCGTCGATCGCGGCGTCGATCTTCGACCGCTGGCTCATCACGTATTATGAGC
>CAZRTY010000257.1:0-3276 GCA_964603055.1 uncultured Rhodothermales bacterium
ACCAATCCGCGTGTCCTTGCCCGCGCGGTTCCGCTCGCGGCTCAACTTTTCGCCGGCTTGCGGCCGGCCGCACCTGAAATCACGGGTGTTGATTCTCGGCTGGAAGCGTACGCGAGTCGTCTGTCACGGCTTGTGAGCCGCCACGCCCACTATTTCAAGCTGACGAGCAAATGGCACCGTGAGGAAATCGTAGCGCATCAGGCGGCGCAAGCGCGTGTGGCCGACAATGCCGTCATCCTCTTCGCATTGACGGCCTCACTGAGCAAGATGGACAAGCAACTCAGATCAGGACAGGCCGACCTGGACCGAGATGTCGCCGTGTTCGATCACCTGTTCGACCTGCTATCGCTCGAGTTCGACCAGAATGTTCGAGCGATGCGCGCGAACGCGGATGAGTCGATGCGCGAAGCCGCTGCTGAGGTCCGCAAGCACAGCGATACACTTCCCGACAACGGCTTCTACATCCACGAAGCCTCGCCTACGCATCAAGGTGCCGGACGCGTGCCTCAGACCGAGCACATCCGGCAGTTTCCGGGCGATTCCGGCGGTGTAAGCGGCGACGGCGCCACAGGGGAGGCGCGTGCGAAGGTCGCCACAAAGCGGCAGGCGGCTAAAAACAAGTAACCCAGCGCGCGCCGCAGCGTGCGATAATGCATCGACGTTACGTCGGCGCTCTGTCAGTTCTAAGGGGATCTTCCGAAGTTCGGAGGGTCCCCTTTTTGTTTATCACCGCGATACAGATATGAAAGTCACACGAGTCTACGCCGACAAAAACGGCGAATCTCACTTTGATGATGTCGAAATCCCGCTGGAGGACGCGGGTACGATCGGTCGCTTGTCCGAGTCAGTCGCGGCCCACGCGCTCATCTTCCGTGAGACATCACCCGATTACGACTACGACTGGCACCACGCGCCCAGGCGCCAATATGTCGTCCTACTCGACGGCGAAATTGAGCTCGAGGTGTCCGATGGCGAAAAACGTCGTCTGACGGGTGGAGAGATCCTCTTGCTCGAAGACACTTTCGGGAAAGGTCACCGGACGAGATCGATCGGCGAGAAGCCGCGGCGTAGCCTCTTCATTGCACTGCCCGAAAATCAGTCGAACGGTGATGTGGTCGGGGAAGCCGGCCGCGAATCATTCCCCGCAAGCGATCCGCCGGCGTGGACAGGTACATCGACCTGATGTGAGGCAGGCCCACGCCATCGGTAGATAAGTGGCTGCGGCGCTTCCGATTCTTGCCGTGGTGGCGCCGGGCGCCGCGGTCTGTGCAAGATGATGATGACGGCGAACACGATTGCGATCGCCGAGAACAGCATCTGAATGGTCAGCGGCTCGGAAGCAATGGCCCACCCAAGCAATACGGCGATAATCGGGTTGACGTAGGCATGGGTGGAAACCCGCGTGGGCGAGTCGATCTGAATCAACCAGACATAGGCCGTGAAAGCCACCCACGATCCGAAGACGATCAGGTAAACCCAGGCGACAACTGAAGCGGTCGACACGTTGCTCCATGCAACGCCTCCTTCGGTCATCATACCCAGTACAAACAGCGCCGACCCACCAACGATCATATGCATCGAGGCACTGACAAGCGCGCTCTCAGGCCGCGGTGCATACCGGCTGTAAATCGAGCCGGCTGCCCAGGCCCAACCGGAAATGATCACCACAAGTATCGGCAGGTAGCCCGTCGTGCCCGCTGGTGCGTCAGCCGGAGACCACATCAGCATACTCACGCCGATCACACCAAGTGCGATGCCGGCCCACGTCCGCGGACGTGGCCACGCTTTAGATCGTGCGCCCTCCATCAGCGCGATCCACACTGGTTCCATCGCCACGAGCAACGCTGCCAGGCTCGATACGATAAACTGCTCGGCCCATGCAACAGCGCCGTTCCCAAATCCAATCAGCAGCAACCCGACAAGCGCTGCAGAGCGCCACTGCCGACCGGTCGGTGCGGCTGCCCCGCGTAGACGCAGGATTGCGAAGAGAATGAGGCCTGCCAGCAAAAAACGCGATCCCGCCATCAGAAACGGCGGAATCGTCTCAACGGCAATACGGATGGCCAGAAATGTCGAACCCCACACCACGTATACACACGCATACGCCAGGTAGTATCGCCACCCGACCGCACTTCCCGATTTCAACGCCCCTGCGCTCACCGCTTCACCCTTCTCTCAGTTTACTACGTGAATGATCATCCGGCGCTGTGCCGGAAAAAAATGGATCCTCTTTGAACGATCTCGGCGTAAGGGTAGTTGCCGGACCGTAGAGCCATATTTCCAAGATTCAGCAGTGCAGCGCAGAAATCGTGGAGAAGAACATCACGTTGAGTGAGTCCCCCGTTGGGCCGCGATGTAATACAATGCTTCCGATAATCCGATGGTCAGTGAATAGTCGGGGAGCTTGATAATGATGACTAGGATGCGCATCCGCCGATCGGGTACCCGTTCGATCGGAACGATTCCGTTATGAGGGGTGCCATCTAGCTGCATCCAGCGTATGAGGCATCTCATTTGCTTGCGTGACTGTCAGTCAGTTAAGGCGACTATCAGCTAAATAGATTATCAGTTAACGAGACGGGCGTTTAGCGCGTAATCGATATAGACCTATGCTTCGAACGATACTACTTACGCTGGCACTCCTGATTGGCGCATCGACCGTTTATGGTCAGGGGCGCTCATACGACCAGGAACTGCTGGGTCGAATTCTCGATCAGCAAGGCAGCGGCATACTACCCGATCGCGATATCGAGTACCGGATCCACACCCTGACTCATGGCTCCGGCAACTCGGTCATTGCGCGGCACACGTTGTACAAAATTGTAGGCGAGGGCGATGCCGAACTCGGACGCGAGCGTCTCGCCATCACCCGGCTGCTAAGCGGAGTTGCGCTCACCGACCTCGCCAAAGGCGACACGATCGTCCTGCCGGCCAATAGCCGCGATTACGATCTGGACCCGCGGGCTTTCGCGCCTTTCCCACAAGATTATCCGGGTGCCCGAGAGATCGACAAGATCATCATCGTCGACAAAGACCTTCAGGCGTGGGCTGCATACGAGTATGGCACACTGGTTCGGTGGGGCCCGGCATCGTCGGGTTCGGCCGGCACACCCACACCGACCGGCCGGTTTACCATGAACTGGCGTCAGCTTGAGCGAATCTCAAGCGAGAGCCCGCCGGGCGAGGAATGGCGGATGCGCTATGTCATGAATATCCACAATGCGCGCGGCATCCACCTTCACCAGTATGATGACGTCCCGGCCGGGCCGCCTGTTG
>CAZRTY010000258.1:0-3266 GCA_964603055.1 uncultured Rhodothermales bacterium
CCATCAGCCAGAGGTAGAAGGCGAGGTTCTGGAGTGAGGCGATCTGGAGGCCGAGGATCTCGCCGGAGACGAAGAGGTGGCGGACGTAGGCGCGGGAGAATGTCTGCGCGGCGTAGTGTTCGAGGCCGGGATCGAGCGGCTGGAAGTCGGTCTTCCAGCGGGCATTCTTGATGTTGAGGATGCCCTCGGTGGTGTAGATGGTGCCGTTGCGGCCGTTGCGGGTGGGCATGACGCAGTCGAACATGTCGATGCCGCGCGCGACGTTCTCGATGAGGTTGGCCGGTGTGCCGACGCCCATCAGGTAGCGCGGCTTGTGCTCGGGCAGGACCTCGTTGACGACCTCGACCATGGCGTACATGTCTTCGGCGGGCTCGCCGACGGAGAGTCCGCCGATGGCGTAGCCGGGGAAGTCCATGTCGACAAGGTGGCGCGCGGACTCGCGCCTGACATCCGGGTAGACGACGCCTTGCACGATGGCGAAGAGCGCCTGGTCGAAGCCGTAGCGCGGTTCGGTTTCCTCCCAGCGTGTCTTGCAGCGCTCGGCCCAGCGGAGGGTGAGCTCGTTGGACTGGCGGGCGTACTCGAGCGTGGCATCGCCGGGGGCGCACTCGTCGAGCACCATCATGATGTCGGACCCGATGTCGCGCTGGATGTCGACGACGCTTTCGGGCGTGAAGACGTGGCGCGAGCCGTCGATATGGCTCTGGAAGCGGACACCCTCTTCGGTGAGCTCGCGGAGTTCGGCGAGGGAAAAGACCTGGAAGCCGCCGGAGTCCGTGAGGATGGGGCCATCCCACGCCATGAACTTATGGAGTCCGCCGGCGGCGCGCAGCACCTCGGTGCCGGGCCTCAGGTAGAGGTGGTACGTGTTCCCGAGGATGATCTGGGCGCCGAGGTCGTCGGTGAGCTCACGCGGCTGGACGGCTTTGACGCTGCCGACGGTGCCGACGGGCATGAAGATGGGCGTTTCGAAACGGCCGTGCGCGGTCTCGACGGTGCCGAGGCGGGCGTCCGTCTCGGCATCGGTGCGGTGCAGCGTGAACTTCAAGAGACTCGGGCTGAAACTCGAACTGAGTGATGGCGGGCTCGAAGGCAGCGTGCGCTGTTAATCGAGGGATGAGCTTGCGGCGGTGGTGTCGGCCGGGGCGCTGAGGCCGATGGAGGTGGTGGGCAGGCCGCCTGCTTCTTCGAGCATGGCTTCGCGGCGGCGCAGTTCTTCCTCCCACTCGAACAGCTCGCGGCGCTGGGCTTCGAGCATCTCGTAGGTCTCGCCGAGGGCGCGTTCGCGCTGCTCGAAGGGCGTGCGTTCGACGAAGCCGCGGTCTTCGAAGTAGCGGCGGAAGAGCCAGTTGTGCTTGGCGGCTTCCATCAGCTCGGCGAAGCGGAAGGCGCCGAGGGCGCCCCAGTTAGCCGCGTTTTCGGCATTGCTGGTGATGGACCGGAGGTCGCGCGAAATGGCCTGCAAGGTATCGCCCGTGGCCAGGAGCGAGTTGTAGACGCCGGGATCGTTGAGCATCATGGCCAGCGTGCCCTCGCCCTGGTCGATCTTCGTCAGGATGTTGTTCACGCCCTGCGTGGCCTGCTCACCGAGGTTGACGAGCGTGACGGCGTTGTCGGCCAGCGAGTTGAGTACGAGCCGGGCCTCGGTGGTGGTGGCGGTAAACTCGTCGTAGAGCGAGGGATCGTAGATGAGGCGGCCGATGGTGCCTTCGCCTGCCTGGACGTCGGACATGATCTCCTGGAACGTTTCGGCTGCGGCGTCGAACCGGTCGACCGTGCTCAGCATGTTGTCGGTGATCTCGTACAGGTCAAACGGATCGATGCCGGTGATGAAGTCGCCCTCTTCAACGGGTGCGGCCACGCCGGCCGTGGTCGACGTGACAAGGACGATGATCTGGTTGCCGACGAGACCGTCGGTCTTGATCTGCGCCTGCGTGTTCTCGCGGACGAGGTGGCGCGCACGATCGCGAATGGCCATCGTGACGTTGATCTTCTCGCCGGGGTTTTCAGGCAGGCTGACGCTTTCGACGCGGCCCACGCTGACGCCCTGATACTGGACGGCGGCACCGGCCTGGAGCCCGGCGACACTGCCGAAGCGGGCACGGACGTAGAAGGTGTCGCTGAGCAGGAACGTGCGGTTCGCGATGGTGAAGAGGGCGATCAGAAACAGCAGGATGCCGGCTACAACGAGCAGACCGACGCGGGCTTCACGAGACATATCCTACCCGGGTTGTGGGATTCAGAGGGACGAGTCTGACTAAAGACAGATCAACAGATGAAAGAAGGCCTGCAGCGCACGACCGGGTGTTAGCAAACGTGCTCATAAATCTTGCGGCGAATACACTTAGGCCCAGAAGAAGTTGCGCAATTGGGGCTCGTCGTCGTTCCTGACGTCGTCGAGCGAGCCTTCGGCGATGAACTTGCCTCCAGCCAGAAAGTGCACCTGATCGGCGATGATCTCGGCGCACTGGAGGTCGTGCGTAATGGCGATGGACGTGATGCCGCGTTCATCACGCAGGCGGACGATGAGGTCTGAAACGGTGCGCACCGAGACGGGGTCGAGTCCGGTGGTAGGCTCATCGTAGAGCATGATCTCGGGCTGAAGGATGATGCTCCGCGCAAGTCCGATCCGCTTTCTCTGGCCGCCCGAGAGCTCGGCGGGAAACTGTCCGCCGGTGTCGCCCAGCTTGACCCACTCGAGCGTCTCCTGGATTCGATCGGCGCGTTCGCTCTTCGAAAACTTCGAGTGCCGTTCGAGGATGAACGCGAGGTTCTGAAACACCGTCATCGAGTCGAAGAGCGCCCCGCCCTGAAAAAGATAGCCGGTGCTGAGCCGGATGCGGTCAACTTCGTCCTGACGCAGCTGGTCCATCCGCTGCCCCTTCACCCATACCTCGCCTTCGTCGGGGTCGAGCAGACGCACCACATGTTTGAGCAGCACGCTCTTTCCCGATCCCGAGCCGCCCATGACGACGGCAGACTTCCCTTTCGGGACGCTCAGCGAAATGCCGTCGAGCACTTTCTGCGAGCCGAAGGATTTATGGACGTTGCGCAGCTCGACGATGACGTCTTCGCTGGGCGCACCGTTAGATTTTTCGGGATGACGCTGTGATTCCATAGTTATCCGCCGACGTCGCCAAAGACGAGAAGAGACAAGCGAACGATGACCACATCGGCCAGGAAGATGAGCAGTATCGACGTGACGACGGCCTGCATGGCCGCCTGCCCCACTTCCCTCGTCCCGCCCCGAACGGTAAAGCCCAGGT
>CAZRTY010000259.1:0-3249 GCA_964603055.1 uncultured Rhodothermales bacterium
CGAACAGCGAACACGATGTGGATGATTAGCTGCGTGTAGGTATTTGCCATGGCTTTAACCGCTTTACCGTACGACGTCATCGCCGTGGAATTGTAACCACGCGGCGAACGGGTATTCTCAAGAGCGCGCTCGTAACCCTGCATCGACTATTACGTCTGATTGAAGAACGACACGCATGCCTTCATCGGTTCGATTTATTAGGTCCGAGACGATGATGATTCCAAAGTCTTGAATACATTCGCCGCTTTGAAGTAATCGCCTCCTCTTGCGTACATGAACCACACCCCAGAAGCAGTTCAGCAACCGATGAGCGTTCGTTACCGATTCGAGTCGGCGTCGATGTGGGCGATGCGGTTTCGCGTCTTCATTGGCCGGGGCGGGGAGGACGTCACCGCCGAGGTCTGGTTGTCGACGATAAAGAACGAAGGATCGATCGAGATCGGCGGCCTGGAGATTCAAATGAAGGGGAAGGGCGTGTTCTCTCCTGAATTTAGCTTCCGACGGAACGATCAGGTCATCGCGACAGGCAGCATACCTTTAGCATTTCGAACGAGGATTAATCTGTCGTCCGGCGGTCGGCACTTCGAGATGCGGCCGCGTGCCTTAGGGGAGAGACTTGAGATATCAGATGGCCAACGGATCGTGGGGCACATCCGGAAGAAGGGCGTCTTCAATCGTCGCGGAACGATCGAGCTGGATGAAGACATTCCGGCCTATGATGGGCTGTTCTTGCTGATGCTCGCTGCACATTACTGGAAGATGGTAGTCGCAGCCGTTTCGTAGCGGGGCGCACCCGCTCACCATCCTTCAATCATCAAACCGATGCGCGGATGGTCGTCGGTGAAGATGATCGCAGCGTGTAGAACCGTGCGACGTGTGATGCTTCCCCAGACACCCAGACCGGCTGAGACGCGGGTGACCACGTCGCCGGTGTGACTGTCGTCGTCGAACAGCAAGCGTAGTTCAGAACCCGGCAGGAATCTCCCGCGCGGCAGCGGCGAAAGCGCTCCGGCGTCGATGAATGCAGAAATCCCGATGGGTTGAATGCGGCGCCGGTCGAAGTGGACGAGCGTTTGACGCATTTCCAACGCGCCGGTAATGGCGCCGCGCCCGATCGCATCGAGCTCAGGGTAGCCGCGGACGCTGCTCAGGTTCGCCGCATCGAAGAACGTGGGCTCTCCTGTGATTAGACGGGCTTCGCTTCGCAGGCTTGCGGTCAGCGGCCGCCGGGCGCCGAACGAACGGTAATACCTTAACGCACCGCCAAACTGTGCGGACGCGATTCGATCTTCGTAGATGATCGCGCCGACAGAAATCCGAGCGTCGACGCCACCTTCGGGTACGACCTCCGAATCGAGCGTGCTGATGCGCGGAGAGAGATGCATTGCAATGGATTGCACGGCATGTTTCCTGAGGTCAGGCCGGTTTCGGCTCGCTGCCTCGCTTTCGGTTCTATGATACCGGGCCGCCGCACTCATCCTCAGGCTCAGCATGCCGCCGTAGGCATGGCGGACGATAGTCGGCTCGATCGCGAAACCCAGGTGGCTAACGGGATCGGCGTTCGCGTTGCCGATGAGTTCGTTAAGGCGCGCAGCATGCTGATGATTCAGGCGAATGCCGAAGGCCGTATTGCTGCGACGTGCCTCAATGCCACCCGATGTTGTGACCGCGCGCGTGTTATGGTCGTACCGGGTGTTCAGGTCTGCAATGATACGTGGCTGAATGCGTGTATCGGGAATTGTGTATCGAAGGCTGACGCCGCCGCCGGCTCCGCGCCATTCGCTATACGTGGGCGCGGCGTCTACTTCGAACGCCGGCGGGGGAGGGGCGAAGTCGCGAGCTGATGATGCGCGCTCGTGAGGATCGGGCGTGAAGTGATCTTCGGCTGTTGTCAGATGGCGCTGGAAGAGAAGCGCCGGTATGCCGGCGTCGCCGACGGCAGAGAATGAAAGAATCGCGCGGTGGTCGTCCGTAAAGCGCAGCGCGGCGAAGCCGGCATCGCCTGAGGCGAACGTAGCGCCGGTGCGGTCGGACGCCCACTCCGGCTTCGAGAGCGAGCCGCTGACGATGTGGTGTCCCGGCGAGTCGAAGTACGTCAGGTTATGCTCGTGTCCGGAGACGATGATCAGGTCGGGATGCCGCTCGGCGATGGAAAGAATGTCGTGGCGGTAGCGCTGGTAATGGCGATCAGAGTAATCCTGCGGCGCGCCTAATACTTGACGAGCGAGCGCAACCGGCGAGAATCCCAGGGAATAGAGTGCGTGATCGCCGGCTGAACGGACGGGGTGGTGCGTGGCGAGGATGACGTGGCGGCCGGCGTTCTCCCGGATGAGCGCATCGATCATCTCGACGATGTCGCGGCGCGAGGATTCGGGTAAGCGGCCCGTTCGCTCGCCGCGGTGATCGGCCTCGAACCACCACTGGCTATTGATGATGACGAGCGCGACCGCCGGATGCGGGTATAGCACGACGGGGCCGGGATCGCCGCCGCGCGGAAGAAAGGCTTGTTCGCCGAGCCGCTCGATGACGTACGCCTCCATGTCTTGCAGCCGACGAAGGTCGCCGCCGACGCCACCTCCGCCGCTGTCGTGGTTGCCGGGAAGGAAGACTGCCGGGCCTGACGCCAGGCGCGCGACCTCGATCTGGGCGTCGAGAATCTGCTCGCCACGGGCGCGGTCGGGGTGGCCCTCCGGCGCGAGTCCGCTCGTGTAGACATTATCGCCGAGGAAGAGGACGCCGCATGAAGCGTCGCAAGCAGCGAGGGAGTCGCGCAGCATCGCCAGGGCGGGCGTACCGTCGACCGAGGTGGAGGCGCCACCATCACCGGCGAGGTAAAGGGTGAACGATGCCGTCTGCGCAGCAGCGCTCGTAAATGAGGCGGCGAGGAGCAGCGAGAGGAATACGCAGCGAGTGAGGATCGACATCAGGCGCTGAGGTTGGACAGAGGACGATACTGCGCGAAGATATCGATGAGTATGCCGGCGCTCTGAGTAGATGCGTCGAAAGGAGCGGAGCTCCTGTGAGAGGCGCAAGCTCGTGCGCGTTCGCAGGGCGTTCATTTCGTGCGTCCCGCGCTTGCGACAAGAGCGCGGGGGCGGGAGGAGGACGCAGACCGTCCCGGCTTGACGTGTGAAGTGCGGTGCGGGACGCTAGCCCGGTTCATCCCCAAAAACAAACCTCGACCGGCTCAGCGCCGTGGTCATCAACCCGGCAAATCGTGCAGGATAATCGGCAGAGACTCACCGTTTC
>CAZRTY010000260.1:0-1105 GCA_964603055.1 uncultured Rhodothermales bacterium
GCGGTGTAGCGGATGGGATGCATCGAAGCGAGATGCTCAGACGGTAAGTCGGGACGCGAACGATACAGCAGCGTGGTCTCGCCCGTCGCGCGGTCCAGCACGTACGTCGATCCCGGATCTACGTCGCTCGAGACGCGGATGATGTACCGAGACTCATCCGCCGTCGATGAGCCAAACGATATATCCGCGTCTCCAAAACGCGCGCGCAGCGTCGACAATAGCTCACCAAACTCCGCATTGTGAGGATACATGCGGATGCGGTCTCCCACGTAGTACGTGGCCAGCAACTCATCCGTTACTGAAGAAAAGTCGGCGCCGCCAAAGTCGACCTCATTCTCGGGGTCAGACTCGACCAGTTCGGTGTCGCCCGTCTCAACATCGAGCGATACGAGCCGCATCAAGTCTACATCCTCACCCTTATCGGTGACGAAATAAACGTGCTGTCCGTCGGGATGGAATCGAACCGGACCGCAGGTCTCGAAGACGCTGCACGTGTAAACGGTATGCCTCGAGCCGTCATCGTCAATCCGTAGAACCTCCGTGCTCCCATCGGCGACGGTGCGAAGTGCCATTCTGAGATTTCCTGCCAGGTCGAAGCTCCATCCCGCGATTTCGTCGGTGTTCTCAGCGATGAGTTCCCGCTCGCCGGTGTTCAGGTCAACCCGATAGACGTCGTGCCACTGCGGGTCGCGGTCGTTCAGCCCGACCATGATGATGTTCGGAGTGTCGCGAGGTACCGAGAGAACCATGGCGCGCGCGCCGTCATACGGCGTCAGGTTGCGAGCATCCGGGACCGCGTTGGGTCCGCCGGCCGATGGATCGACGGCAAAGACATGGTAATTCTCGTCGCCGCCTTTGTCTTGCACATACAGCACGTAACGTCCGTCACGGCTCCAGGAGTAGGTGCTTACCGGCCGCGCCGTGTCGTCCGTAATTGGCCGTGCCGCTTCAAAGGGATCGTCGACGCCCTTCACCCAGATATTCCGGACGCCGTTGTACGGCCGCAGGAAAGAGATAAAGCGGCCGTCGGGAGAGATCTGAGCCCCGGAGTATTCCGGATCGCCGAAGAAGACATCGCGATCGATGAGCGGCGGGAGCTGATCCA
>CAZRTY010000260.1:1205-3230 GCA_964603055.1 uncultured Rhodothermales bacterium
CCGGGCCGGCGAAAGCGTATGCGAGAAGTAACAGTAGAAGTGTTCGCATCGGTGTGGGCGGATTGAATAAGGTTGGGGGGCCCGTAGCGGTTGAAATAACGCACAATTACGATGTGCCCAACCACCGACGTGGCCTAAGGAGGAGAGGCCGGTTTGCGAGCCGCTTGCGCGCGCTGTAGATTCCTCCGTTTGAGCAACGAAGCGGCCAGCCGCCGAATCTGTAACACCGCCCGGAATATACGCGCACGATGGATCTCCCGCTGTATTGGATCGCGATAATCGCCTTTGTCGTCATTAACTTGATGCTCCTCTCGGCGGCCGTTCTGGTCTATGCCGAGCGCAAGGTTGCGGGCTTCATCCAGGAGCGCCCCGGGCCGAACCGCGTGGGGCCGGGCGGCTTCCTCCAGCCGTTTGCCGACGTGCTCAAGCTCCTGATGAAGGAGGATATTACGCCGGCGGGCGCCCACGGCCGGATTCACGCGCTCGCACCGCTTTTGATGGTGACGATCTCGCTTACGGTTCCGGCGGTCATTCCGTTTGCGCGTGGTGTTGTGATCGCAGACGTCGGTATGGGCGTGCTCGTCGTGCTGGCGCTTACGTCAGTGAGCGTATACGGCGTCGCGCTCGCGGGCTGGGCGTCGAACAGCAAGTATTCACTGCTCGGCGGTCTACGAGCGGCCGCTCAGATGATCTCGTATGAGCTCTCGATGGGCCTCGCGGTTGTGTCGGTCGTGCTCATCGCGGGCACGCTCAACCTCACGGGTATCGTTGAGAATCAGGCAGGCGGCGCGGCCATCCTGGGCTGGCACATGTTCGTCAACCCCTTCGGCTTTATCATTTTTGTGATCACCGCTTTCGCCGAAGCCAACCGGGCGCCATTCGACCTTCCCGAGGCCGAGCACGAGCTCGTTGGCGGCTTCCACACGGAGTACAGTGGCATGAAGTTCGGCATGTTCTTCCTTGCCGAGTACGTCAACTTTTTCATCGCCAGCTTCATCATCGTCACGCTTTTCTGCGGCGGCTACCTCGTGCCCTTTGAGCCCCAGCTTCTCGCGGCCATTCCGGCACTCGAGGGCTCGATCCTGCTGGGCGTGCTTCAGGTGCTGTCGCTCCTGCTGAAGACGGCGTTCTTCGCGTTCCTCTTTATCTGGGTCCGCTGGACGCTGCCGCGCTTCCGCTACAACGACCTCATGACGATCGGCTGGAAAGTGCTTCTGCCCGTCGCGCTCGCCAACGTGCTGCTCGTGGCCCTCGGCGTGCTGATCTTTTAAGGGAGGCTGCAAAGATCGATCGTGGCGGTGAGGCCAACGCCATTACGTTAGCTGGGGAAGGATGCCCGCCACGAACGATTTGGCGCTCTGAGCGCGCGTGCCGGTGGTATGTTGGTACTGGCATGTAGACAGTGCCACCTGAGCCGAGCGTGAGACCGCGCACGAGCGGGCACAGCCGGCGGGATAGTTGGCGGGCTGATTTTTTGCGGAAGGATTTTAACCGGCGGCTCATCCAGTCATAAACAATTCCGGTGAATCGGATGATACTTGCGCCAAGCATTCTGGCTGCTGATTTCGGCCGGCTTGCCGATCATGCGGGCGAGGCGCTCGAGGCCGGCGCCGAGTGGCTTCATGTGGATGTGATGGATGGCCACTTCGTGCCCAACATTTCCGTAGGGCCGATGGTTGTCGAGGCGATGAGTCGCGTTTGCCGCCGCTATGAAGCCACGCTGGACGTCCACCTGATGATCGAGAAGCCCGAGCGTTATTTGCGCGATTTCGCCGAGGCTGGGGCCGACCGCTTGACCGTCCACGTGGAGACGTGCCCGCACCTTCATCGCACGATCCAGCAAATCCGTGAGCTCGGCGTCAGGCCTGGTGTGACGCTCAATCCGGCGACGCCCGTTGAGCTTCTGTATCCAATTCTCGAGGACGTTGATCTCGTCCTGATCATGTCCGTCAATCCCGGATTTGGTGGTCAGGAGTTTATTCCAGGCAGCCTCGATAGAATCCGGCAAGTACGCGCGGCGCTGAA
>CAZRTY010000261.1:0-3223 GCA_964603055.1 uncultured Rhodothermales bacterium
GAGTTCGGCCAGATTGCCGAGTTGAATTGAAGCGCATACGTTGTGGATTATTAACATATGTGCTTTTAGATTGCGCCAGCGACACCGCGACGTTTCCTGCCAGATGAAGTGAGTACTGATAGAGTTGAGGAGGTGGGAGCCTTAGTTGAGGAGCAATTTGGCTCGGATTATTAAACCGAGCGTAAGTGGCGGCCTCCGGCAAAGAGCTCGAATCCGCACTATGTGTGCCGGACGAGGATTTATCTCGAGCGGTGGGTGCGTTACGCCCCATTAAATTGAGATCACACCTACTGTGACCACGCCCTCGACTGCCACCGCAAGCCCGACGATCGATAGCACGCTGCCTTTAAGCGAGATGCGCTTCCGTCAGCAGGCTCAGCTGCTGCACGATTTTCGGGAGAAACGGATTGCGCGTGCGCTCGAAGCAGCCGGCAGGTCGGCAGGTGCTGCAGCCGTGTACATCGTCGGCTCGGAGGGTGGGCCTCCGTCTGAGCCACCGTTATGCGCGTGGAAACGTGATGAGGCGGACTCCGGCAGACTACCCAGTGATCCGGGGCTCTGGCAGAACCTCTGGGAGAGCGGCTATGCTCACGCCTATGACTATGGGATAACCGGTCTTGGTGAACTCCATTTGTATGAGCTCTCGAATACGGGCGGCATATGGTATGGGGTCGTGGCAGTCTTCCCGGAGGACCATGTACCAGACGATATAGCTAAGGAGACCATCGCGGCTTTCGCCGATATGGTGACGCTGCTGGCGGAGCTCCCCACCGATCTCGAGCACGTTGAGCAGCGGCTCCGCGTTGATCAGGCCCTCGTGGACATCTCCCACATCCTGGTGTCTTCCGACGACCTGAACTTTGAGGACATCCTCAAGATCGCGGCGAGTGCAACAGGCGTTCAGTCGGCGTATTTCGTTCGGCTACCATTAGATGTCGAGAATCTTGCCGGAACGATGGTCCATGGCGGCGATCGGACGACCATCTACCGCTGGACACGCGGGGGCGATTTCTCGGTCGATGAACTGTCAGCCGCAGATGCAGGTCATGCCGAAGAAGCACCGTCTTACTCCAAACTGATTGGCGACTCGGCGAATGGGGAGCACGTGAACGCCGTTCCACTACTCTCCGCCGACGACCGTCTTTTCGGGTATATCGGATTTGAGTACGGGGTTCGCCGGCCGCGCTGGGGGCAGGAAGACGGACGTGTGCTCGGAATATTAGGCGACATGCTGGCGGGCTACTTCGTACGAAAGCTCGCTGAACGTGCGCTTTCGGAGAGCGAAGAACGATGGCGCCGTCTCGTGGAGAACCACCCTGATCCGATTCTCTTAACTGACCAGGGCGTCATTAGCTACGTCAATAATGCAGCCGTACGCGTCCTCGGCGCGCGCCAGCGGGATGAGCTGATTGGCGCGTCGATGTACGACTTCATATCAGCCGAGTACTACTACCTCCTCGAAACGAATGACTCCCTGCTGGGGCGCGGCACCGTGCCCGATCCTGTCGAACACGAAATGATCCGGCTGGATGGCGAGGAGCGCATCGTCGAGTCGACGTCCGTGCCGCTTGTTTACGAAGGAAAAACACGCGCGCTTACCGTCATGCGCGATGTCACCGCCGTACGCCTCGCTGAAGAGGGTTATCGAACGTTTGTGGAAACGATCACAGAGGCTATATGCCGGATCGATCTCGACAAGCCCATCGCTCGCGAAGCCGCTGTTGACATCCAACGGCGCCACATCCAGGAGTATGGTTATGTGGCGGAGTGCAACGGCGTGATGATCGAAATGCTGGGCGTGCCGCGCGACGAGGTAGAAGGAAAGCCGTATATGCAGGTCTTCCGGAATCTCCGAGGCAGTGTTTTGAACGACTTCATTCAGAACGGATACCGGCTCAAGAACCGTGAAGTCACGGTCTGGGCACCGGATATGCCGCCGCGCCACTTGGTTATTAACGCCGTTGGGACGCTCGAACGCGGACGACTGAGCCGAATCTGGGGAAGTTGCATCGACGTCACTGAACGCACCGAGCTCGAGCGAAGGATCGTGGGCGCGCTGGAAGAGCAGCAGCAGAAGATCGGCCGAGACCTGCACGACGGCGTCGGGCAGCTGCTGACAGGCGTCAGGATGCTCAGCCAGAACCTCGCCGAGCGCCTGGACGATGAAGAGCACGGCAGCCGTGAAGTAGCCCAGAAAGTGGCCAATTTTGCGGTCGACGCCGCCGATCATATCCGCGACATCTACCGCGGACTGACGCCGGCTCAATTGTATCATGAAGGGTTATCGGCCACCTTGAACGAGCTATGTCATAACGTGGCGTCGATTCCTCACGTCTCGTGTGAGTTCGTGCGTCAGGTTGATTTCGAGATCGAGGACCGAGACACTAAGCTGCACCTGTTCAGGATTGCGCAGGAAGCGGTGAACAACTCGCTAAAGCATGCCGATCCGTCGCAGATCGTCGTTTATCTGGGGCAACAAGGCGATGAGGCAGTACTCACGATACAAGACGACGGTGTGGGGCTGCCGACAGATTTTAAGCCGAGCCGGTCGATAGGGTTTGATAGCATGAAGTATCGTGCGGGTGCTCTGGGCGCCACGCTCGAAATTGATTCGGCCGATGGGCACGGTACCCGCGTGACGTGCCGGATGCCACTTAGTAGGAGTATTTAAGTAGATGCTTATACTGCCGATACTATTCCCAGACGCCCGCAGCGACGATCGAACGTCGTTCTCTAGACAGACCGTTTTGCCGAGTCAAAACGATGTCTCGATTGAGCGATGCGAGTGATTCGACACATAAGTCTACTTCGTCTCGAACCCGAAGAAATAAGCTAACAAGAGGAGGATACACATGGATTCGATTGGTTCTGCAAGGAGAGCCCCAACGGTCGATGTGCGGCAGGGGGATCGAATCCGCGTACTCGTCGTGGATGATCATCCGGCGATTCGCGACGCAATTAAGGATACGATCAGCACCAAGATGGACCTCGAGGTCGTCGGCGAGGCAGAGTCCGGCTACGAGGCGTTTCACATTATCGAGAAGCAGCGGCCCAACGTTGCCATCGTCGATATCTCGCTGAAGGACGGGCACGGACTCGATCTCGTGCAGAACATCCGGATCCAATTTCCTGAAGTTCACGTGGTCGTCTTCTCGATGTACGATGAGAGCGTCTACGCCGAGCGTGCCATCCGCGCCGGCGCGTCGAGCTATCTCATGAAGAA
>CAZRTY010000262.1:0-3221 GCA_964603055.1 uncultured Rhodothermales bacterium
GAGTCTGCGTGGCGGACCGGTGCGAGTCTGCATGAAGCCAAAGCGCGAGTCGACCGCGTCATCCGCGAGCTCCCTGACGATGGTGAGGCGAGGAAGCTGCGTGCGCAAGTTCTGCTTGCGCTCGACAGGCCTGAGGAGGCTCTCGTCGATGCGTTAAAGGCCGTGGAGACCGATTCGTCCGATCCTGAGGCACGGGTAGTTTTATGTGAGACGGCTATCGCGGCGGGGGAGCCGGATCTGGCTCGCCGAGAACTCGACGCCGCCGCATCGCGCTCGCTCGATCATGCTGCGCTCAATGTGAGGCTCAGCGCGACCTCGATCGCGCTCGGTCAAATGGATCGAGCGGAGTCGTTCGCGAGGAGAGCATTGGAACTCTCGCCGCTAAGTCCGCAAGCCCACTACCAGCTTGCGCGGGTGCTCGTACGCCGCAACAGAAACGACGACGCGATCGACGTTATCGGCCGGGGGGTGCAGAACGCCGCCGTCGATGCCGAGGCGATCCGCACCGACTCCATCCTTCAAGTCCTCACCGGATATCCCCGATTCCGCGAGCTCCTATCGCCGAACTAAAGTCCGCGTCAGATGCACTCGGCACGAACTGCCAACGAATGCCTGACGTCACCGGTGAGGCAAACAGTGCTTTCGAGCGCGTATCGATCTGGACGACGTTCGGAAGCCAGGCGTCAGCCTCGCGCTGAAGCTCAACAAGGCGCCGCGTGTCGTGCTGGTAAAACAGCGTGTTTTCCGAAATCCACACGACGAGCCGCACCACATCTCCCTCATCAGACGTGTAAAGCCGTACGCGTTCAAACGGCCGCCCGCGGTTGGAGTCCTGGCGCCGGTGTAGCTCCGTAATGCTGGCCTCGATTCCTCCAACAAGCGTGTCGCCTCGCTCGCTTACGTCGAACGCATCGGCTTCTGAGAGGTAGGCCGGATCCTCTTCGACGAGGAGCGAATACAGCTCGTCATGTTGCGGCCCCGCATGATCCTGCCCGCCGAGTAGCATCGAGAAGGTTGACCTCGGCCTGACGCCGTCTTCTTCACTTGCGGTCACCTGATACGGTATCAAGCCGCTATCCGACCGCAACCGGGTCGTGGATGTGTACGCGTCTGAGCTACGCACAATGACAATATGTTGCTCGACTTCATGCGCAACATCCCCCAGCCCCGCGAATGCATCGTGGATCGTAGCCAGGTTTACATCAAGATGCGAACTCGGTGGCGCCGCCGGTACCGCGCTGCCGTTCGGTTCGGAAGCGGGCAAACACCCGCTCAGAACAAACACTGCCAAGACGATGAGAGCCGCTCCGGCTAAATCCGTATGATCACGTCGAAACGCCCGACGACTTCCGTACCTTCGCATCATCTGTTGCAAATTTGGAGGTAATCCTACCTGATGTCAACTTTTCAGGCCGAACGCGATGCCGCCATCGAGGCGGCACACGAAGCGGCGCGCATCATCAAGCGCTATGAGGGTCGTGTTCAAGACGAGTACGTTCGCGAAAAAGGAACACATGACCTCGTGACCGCCGTCGACGAAGAGGCGCAGCACGCCATTGTCGACCTTCTCAGCTCCGCGTTTCCTGATCACGCTGTCCTGGCTGAGGAAGACGCTCCCGACGAACAGGTCCTGCGTGCCCAGGGTTTCCAGTGGATCATCGATCCGATAGACGGCACGACTAATTTTCTGCACGGCGTGCCACCGTATGCCGTGAGCATTGGACTTCAACACGACGGCGAGATGGTGATGGGCGTGGTGCTCGATGTGTCTCGCGATGAGCTGTTCACAGCGGTCCGTGGGGGCGGTCTCTACGTAAATGGCCGCCGATGCCGCGCGAGCCGAACGAAAGACATCGGCGAGGCACTTATCACCACCGGCTTCCCCTACCGCGCGTTCGACCGTGTAGACGGTTACCTTACTTCGATGCGCCGTCTGATGCACGATACACGTGGACTACGGCGGCCCGGCTCGGCATCCGTTGACCTGGCTTATGTTGCGTGCGGACGCTTTGACGCATTTTTCGAGACGCACCTGAGTCCCTGGGATGTTGCCGCCGGAATCGTATTGGTCGAGGAGGGAGGTGGCCGCGTGACCGATCTCGCTTTGCAGGCACAGCCAATTCACGGGCGCGATATCCTCGCTTCGAACGGACTGCTACATGATGCGATGTACGAGCGGCTTGATGCGCTTCGCGAATCGTAGTAGCAGACATCGCGTCCACTCGTTACTTTCACCGATTGTCGTTCAATCCGAAAACACATTCAAATGGCAAAATCGTACGGACTTCTTGAGGGCAAGAAGGGGGTGATCTTTGGAGCGCTGGTCGACAGCAGCCTGGCCTGGAAGATCGCTGAGCGTGTGCATGAAGAAGGCGGACAGTTTGCACTCTCCAACGCCCCGGTCGCACGCCGCCTCGGCTCGCTCGATGCGCTCGCCGAGCGTACCAACAGCACGATCCACTGGGCCGATGCTACCGACAACGACGACCTTGCATCGCTCTTCGAGGAGGTAAAGCAGACTTACGGTCAGATTGACTTCATCGTCCACTCGATCGGCATGGGTCTCAACGTCCGAAAAGACCGGCCCTACGAGAATCTGAACTACGACTGGTACATGAAGTCGCTGGACATATCGGCCGGCAGCCTCCACCGTATCGTGACGGCGGCGCTAAACGCTGATGCGCTGGCGGAAGGTGCGTCAATCGTGGCGCTGTCCTACATCGGCGCGCAGCGCATCTTCTCGAAGTACTCCGAAATGGGAGACGCCAAAGCGCTCCTCGAGAGCATCGTGCGCTCGTACGGATATCGGCTCGGCAAGAAAGGCATCCGCATCAACGCCATTTCGCAGAGCCCGACACGCACCGTTGCCGGATCGGGTATCGCAGGATTCGATCACATGTTCGAATTCGCAGACCGCATCTCGCCGCTGGGCAATGCGGATGCTGAGAGCTGTGCCGACTACACCGTGTCGCTTCTGAGCGATCTCACGCGCATGGTCACAATGCAGACGCTGTATCATGACGGCGGCTACAGCAGCATGGGCTTCGCAGATGAGCTCATCGATTTGATGGACGCGGGGATGAAGCAATCGGATGAAGAATGACGCTTAGGTTCGGCCTCGTCATTACCCTTGCAATGGCGGCGGTGTCAGGCTGTAGGTCTCAGCCGGCACCGCCGTCGGTGTATCTGGACAACGTTGAGGTTGTGCATTACGACGTCGA
>CAZRTY010000263.1:0-3213 GCA_964603055.1 uncultured Rhodothermales bacterium
ATCTTGAAGTCCATCCGCAGGCTCATGTTCTCGATATAGAAAAGATCGTACTTGACCTTTTGCCGGACGTCGTCGAGGCTGGCGTCGTAATGCCATTTTACCTGTGCCCAGCCGGTGATACCGGGTTTGACGCGGTGCCGACGATTGTAAAGCGGGATCTCCTCTGCGAGCTTCTCCACGAAATACGGCCGCTCGGGTCTCGGCCCGACGAGGCTCATCTCCCCTCGCAGCACGTTCCAGAATTGCGGGATTTCGTCGAGGCGGGACTTCCGCAGCCAGCGGCCGATAGGTGTATAGCGCGGGTCATTCTCGACCGCCCATACCGGCCCGGTGTGCAGCTCGGCATCCTGGCGCATCGTGCGGAACTTATACATCGTGAAGTGCCGCCCACGGCGGCCGACGCGACGCTGGCGATAAATTGCCGGGCCCGGGGAGGTCAAGCGGATGATGAGGCCGAGTAGAAGCCAGACCGGCAGGCCGACGACCAGAACGACCAACGCCACGATGATATCGATGAGCCGCTTCGTGCTTTGCTCCCACGACGGCATCGGCTCCGGCAGCACCTCGATAAGCGGCAGGCCGTACATGTGCTCGGTGCGTGCCATCCCGCCGACGACGGTGTAGAAGTCAGGGACGAGTTTTATCGACACCGATTTGCCATCGCACAGACGGAATACCTCGAGCAGTGCCTCATGATCACCTGAATCGAGCGCTACGAGCACGTCCTGAATCTCCAGCTCGTCGATCAGCTGCGGCAGCATTTCGATGGATTCAACGCGGACGTTCGGATCGGCGACTTCTACATCCACATCAGCCGCGTCAAGAATTGATTCCGCGCTGACGGCGCCTTGTGGTTGCCGCTGCATACGAATCGCACCAACCACGTTCAGGCCGGCCTCGGGGTACCGTGCGACATCGTCAAAGACACTCGTCACGCGGTCCGTCCACCCCACCACCAGTGCGTTATGCAGGCCGTGGCCGCGGACGATGAGGAGTTTCTGAACCGACCTTACCATGATGCGCCCCGCGGCGACCACGAGAAAGATCGCACACCAGTAGAACAGGATGGTCTGTCTGGCGGAATGTGCGTCGAGCTGCCCGATGAACAGCAGGAAGAAGAGCACCAGAACGCCAATCGTGACGACCTTTACCAGCGATATCAGCTCATCAAAACGGCTCGATGCGTACCGCTGCTGGTACATCCCGAAGAAAAACAGAATCGCCAGCCAGAAAAAAGACAGCGCGGAGAGCACCGGCCAGAGCGGGCCCGGCAGGTATACGGGCTCCGCGAACCATCCCCACTCAAACCGCGCCGCATAGAAAAGCAGGTTGGCGAGGTACAGCGCGAGGGCGTCTACTACGAGGAGTGTGATTAACTCTGCCCTACGAGACACAGGCGGCGGTCAGGAGAATTCGGTGCGGGCAATGGATAGCGCTGGAGTTTATCCATTCGGGCCGCCCGAAACAAGCGACCCGGCAATCCGGACCGACTCGAAAGCCGTGCTCGTCTGACTTACCTTTCGGCGGCACCTTCTATCATCGTTAGTAGACGGATCAACATCCGGATTTCATGCATAGACTTTTACGTTTCGTCTTCGTCGTCCTTATCGCCATCGTTGGGAAGACTGAACCTGCGAGTGCTCAAGAGATAGCCGCGCCGGCTACGCTCATCCGTGTTGAGGACCCGGTCTATGAGTACATCACCCGCTTGCAGCGCCGCGGTCACCTGCTCTCGCTGAATCCGACCGCGCTCCCTTACACCCGCGGGCAAATCGCGGGCGCGTTGTCACGTGTGGATTCTCGGAGGCTGTCTCCGAGAGAGCAAGCCTGGTATGACACCATCGTTGAGCGGGTACAGGTGCGGGATGGAGGCAAGAACTCCGCGCGCGTCGGTGCGGAGGTTCGGGCAGGCGTGCGCGGTTCCAACACGGCACGTCTGGACCCGATGCGCCCGTCTGACGATGTCTGGCGTGCGATGCAATTTGCGTCGATCATCGGATACGCGGGCAGCGGACCCTGGGCTCTACAAATCGGTGCCGGCCACGACCGCGCGTACACACTCGACCCTGAAGGCGTGTCGCCCGTACGACGACTGGAAGCGCGGAATGAGAACACGTACGCCGGCGTATCGACCAGGCTCTTTTCACTTTATCTCGGCCGTTACAGCCGGCACTGGGGGGAGGCGGGCCAGCCGGGCTTGTTCGTGAGCGACAATCCGCGCAGCTTCGACGCGCTGGAATTCAGGATCGGTGGTGATCGATTCTCGCTGCGTTCGATAGCGGGCGAGCTCGATTCGATGAACGCCGACGAGACTTATACGGGCCGAGCGTTCAGGGAAGGAAGCGTTAGGCGGTACCTGACCACCCACCGGATCGACTGGCGGCCGCGCAATAACATTGCCGTGACGGTGATGGAAAGCGCACTCTACTCGGGAGCCAACAGCACGTGGGCGCTCAAGTATTTGAATCCCGTTCAGGTCTTTGCACTTGCTATCGACAACCAGCCCAAGAACGAGGAGAACAAGGGTCTTGTCGGAGGTAATTTGTGGATGCAGTTCGGCCGGCTGACCATGAACGGCCAGCTCTTGATCGATGACATCGACATCATGAATGAGTCGGGCGAGCCCGTGTCTGTCGCGCTGGCCGGGCGCGCCGTCTGGGCCACCCGCGGCGCGTGGGACGTCGGTCTAACGGCGAAGCTCGTGACGGCGCGGACGTATAACACGCATCAGACGGAAGGACAGTATCTCTATCTGAACCGGGGCCTCGCGACGAACTTCAGTGACTTCGCATCAGCCGGATTATTCGCCGATCACTATGCCGACGGCTGGCTCGCCGGACTTCGACTGACGCCGCGTCTGGATTATCTGGCGAACGGCACCTTCGACATGCGCAGGTCGTTCCCCGCAAACGAAGGCGATGTCGACTGGATTCTGGATGGAATCCCTGAGCACACCTTCAGGATTTCGACCGAAGTGTATTACATGCCGACGCGCTACCTGTGGGTCGCGGCTGACCCCGGCGTCAACTTCGTGCGAGACCAGGCTCATATGCGCGGCAACAACGTCACGCGGTTTGTCGGCACGTTCTCGTTCGGGGTTCGCGTGCCGTTAAGCGGGGATGTCCCCCTGACCTGGTAATGCTATTCGCGGTAGAACCGGAAGGTTACGCTGCCGGTCTGCGTCTCCTGCGGGACGTTCGACGGCAGCGGGTC
>CAZRTY010000264.1:0-3204 GCA_964603055.1 uncultured Rhodothermales bacterium
TCATGCAGAACATCCACACCGCGTGCTCCGAAACGGCGGCGGAGTTCGGCACACCGGGCGATTACGTCAACGGCGCAAACATCGCCGGATTCCTCAGAGTCGGCCGCGCGATTCTTGCACTCGGCCTCGTTTAGCCCTCACAAATCTGGCGGCTACATGCCTTCTTGCGTCCGCCGCATCCGGTCGAGTAAGCCGCTCAGCAGTTTGAGTTCGTCATCATTAAGTCCGGCCGCTACGTCGTCCTGACAAGCGGCCACGGCAGGGTCGAGTCGCTTCAGAAGTTCGCGCCCTTCATCCGTAATACCGACTTGCACGACGCGCCTGTCGTACGACGCACGTTCGCGCGAGACGAGGCCGACTTTTTCGAGCCGGTTGAGCAGGCGCGTGACGTCCGGCGTGCGGTCGAGCAGCCGATTACCAATTTCGGAGCATGGCATTTTAGTGGGATGACTTCCGCGCAGAATCCGCAGAACATTGTACTGGGCCGGCGTCACGCCGAACGGTGCCATCTCTGCTGACAGCTTACTCAGGATCCACGAGGAAGTGACCATCACATTTAACATTGCCTCATGGCCGGGAGACAGAAATTTATCTTGCTTGATATACTCGCGTAAGTTCACCGTAATCAAATTGTTAACGCCAGAAATAAATGAGACGCAGCGAGGAACAGTATAAATAGTCGATCCTTATGCCGCGTAACAAGATACGGCGAACGCAGGTGTCGCGCGATCACTGATCAAGTATTGGACAACTTGCTCGCCGGCAGGGTAAATGAGAAGGAGGACCCTTCTCCCGGTGTACTCTGAACGTTGAGGCTTGTCTGATGCGCCGCCAGAATATGTTTGACGATGGCCAGGCCGATCCCCGTGCCGCCTTCCTCGCGCCCCCGGCCCTTGTCAATCCGGAAGAACCGTTCAGTCAGGCGTGGGATGTGCGCGGCGTCGATCCCCACTCCGGTGTCGCGCACGATGATTGACACGGTCTCTCCCTCCGGCACAATCTCGACTGTGACCTCACCGCCGCTGTCCGTGTACTTAACGGCGTTGTCGACCAGGTTCATCAACACTTGCCCGATGTACTGGCGATCTCCAGTGACAGTCGATAGACCGTCTGGCATTTTTCGCCGAAGCGTGATACCCCGTGAGGTCGCCTTCATCTCGAGCGCGTCGAATACCTCACGAGACAATTCATCGAGGTCGACCGGCTCCTGCGCCATCGTTAGCGTACCGGTTTCAAGGCGCGATATATCAACCAGATCGCGGGTTAGTGCGCCAAGTCGCTCGGTGTTGCGGAGGATGCGTTCGACGAACACATGGTTGACCTCCGGGTCGTTCAGCGCGCCGTCCCGCAGCGTCTCGGCAAATCCCTGGATTGCAAAAATGGGCGTCTGAAGCTCATGCGAGACATTGCCAAGGAATTCCTTCCGGTAATTATCCGTCCGGTTCAGCTCGCGCATCCGGCGTCTCACCTCCGAGCCGGTCTCGAAAACCTCCCGACTCAATTCATCGATCTCATCATTGCCGGCGCCCTCATAAGGTTCGAGCTTGTCGAGGCTGCCTCGGCGGATGCGATCGATCTGCTGCCGCGCGGCGGCTATTCGTGGTGCGAGCGAAATTTGAATTGCGCCGAACGTGGCGAGGAAGGTGATGCCCGCCAGCACGCCTACAAGCGCCAGGGAAACCCCCGGTGCGGCGAGCCAGAGGGCAGCACCGGCCGCGAACGTCACGGCCGCCGTGATCGAGGCCGTTCGTACAGCGAGCGTCCGAAACCGCCTCAGCAGCATCATTCAGTCACCGTTACGCCACGAACTTATAGCCGACACCCTTCACGGTGTCGATATACTCGCTGCCCAGCTTCTCGCGGATCTTCCGCACGTGAACGTCGACCGTGCGGTCAACCACATACACGTCCTTCCCCCAGACCTCATCGAGAAGCTCCTGCCGGGTGAAAACCCTCCCCGGGTTCGACGCCAGGTAATACAACAGCTCGAACTCCTTCCTCGGAAAGCGCAGCTCCACCGGCGTTCCATTTGCCGACGGCCGCACGACGAGGTAGCGATCCCGGTTGATCTCGATATCGCGGATCGTGAGCATGTCGGGCGGATCCTCAGACCGCCGCGTCGTCCTGAGCAGCGCCCGCGCCTGGCTCAACAGCACCGAGACGGCAATCGGTTTACTCAGGTAAATGTCCGCGCCGGAGTCGAGCCCTTCGATCTGATCATCCTCCTCTGTCTTCGCCGTCAGCATGATGATGGGCAGCTTCCGGAGGACGGCGTCGCTGCGGATGCGCCGGCACGCCTCGATGCCGTCCATGCGCGGCATCATGATATCGAGGACGATGATGTCGGGCGGTGTCTCACGCGCTAGTTCAAGCGCTTCGATGCCGTCCCGCGCCGTACTCACGCGGTAGCCGTCACGCTGGAAATTGTACGAGAGCAGATCCAGCAGGTCCTTCTCGTCGTCCACAATCAGGACGAGCGGACGATCATCATCGGTCTGAGTGCCCGTCATCGGCAGGTGTCTATCGTTATGCAACAGCCCGTAAGGTAGGCTGCCGCTACCGCGCCAGTTTTACCGCACCGTTAACAGCAGGATCTTCATGCACGTGGAGGCGCGGTACATCACGCCTCCATCGCGCAGACACACCACGATCGCCGACATCAGACCATCGTCAGCCATCCATACGGGTCGTCGCCTTTCTGGAGGACATCGAAAAACGCGCTCTGGATTTTCTCGGTGATCGGACCTCGCTTACCACTGCCAACCGTGTGCTTATCCACCGACCGCACCGGCGTGATCTCTGCGGCCGTGCCGGTAAAGAAAATCTCGTCGGCCACGTAGAGCGCTTCTCGCGGCATACGCGTCTCGCGTACCTCATAGCCAAGCTTGTCGGCAAGCACCAGGACGCTCTCACGTGTGATTCCCGGCAGAATCGACATGCCCACCGGCGCCGTATAAATCACGCCGTCACGGATCACGAACAGGTTCTCGCCGCTACCCTCGGCCAGAAAACCATCCGTTGTTAACATGATGCCCTCGGTGTAGCCGTTCAGCACGGCATCCATCTTCACGAGGGAGGCATTCAAGTAATTGCCGCCAGCTTTGGCCAGCGCGGGGAATGTATTGGCCGCCATCCGATTCCAGGATGCCACCTGAACGTCGACGCCGTTCTCAAGCGCCTCCGCACCCAGGTATGCGCCCCACT
>CAZRTY010000265.1:0-3200 GCA_964603055.1 uncultured Rhodothermales bacterium
GGCAGGTCGCGCAGGATTCCCGCCCCGCCGTCTTTGCACGTCACCTTCTTGACCGGGCAACCAAAGTTGATGTCGATCACATCCGGCCGCGCATCATCCACGATCTTGGCAGCCACGCGTACCTGGTCTACATCCCCACCAAACACCTGGATTCCTACCGGGCGCTCCTCCTCAAAAATGTCGAGCTTCTGAAGTGACGTCTCGGCCTCGTACATGAGGCCACCGGACGAGATAAACTCGGTGTACAGCATATCCGCGCCATAACGCTTGCACAGAATGCGAAATGGGGGGTCGCTCACGTCTTCCATCGGTGCGAGGAAGAGCGGCCGTTCGCCGAATTTGATGTCGCCGATCTGCATGTTGTAAAACAGAAGCCGCGGGAGTCCGCGAATTAGGAGAGGTCGGCTGGAACGGGCCCCGAATTCCCCCTGTTCCGCCCTCGTTACGCCTCGGTTAACGAACCACAACTATTGGCTGATTTCTCGTATATACCTTCTCCATGCAATTGACTGCGTTCGTACGGCGAGCAATTTTCCTTCACGCTCCACATCACCCTCACCCCGAAGATGCTGATGAAGACAACATCCCATCGCGCACTTACTGCGACGTTCATCCTGACGATGTCGGTCTTCCTCGCCGGTTGCGGCCCGAATCTGTTCGATCGAATGGGCAACTTCTGGTCGTTGGGCTGCTGCGGAATCGTTATCGTGATTCTCGACGTCATCGCGTTGCTGGAGCTGGCAGGTAGCTCGAGAAGCGGCGGCGACAAGATCCTGTGGGCGCTGCTCATCATCTTTTTTCCCGTGGGCGGGCTCATCCTCTACTACTTCTTCGGGAGGAAGTAGAAGGACCGAGGCATCACGATGCCACGTCAGGGCGTGCGCGCAATTTCTTAAAGCGAAACGAGGCAACATCGACGCTCGAAATGGATCAGAGAGCGCGGATGATCTTGTTGCACTCTTCCTCCAGGCCGTGAATACAAAGTCGTTGTGGGCTCCGCTTCTGATTCTCGCGCTGCTCATTGCCGGATGTTCTGGAAGCTCGTCTTCGAAGCTCCATTCTGGTGCAGACGAGGGC
The DNA here is from genome assembly GCA_964603055.1 of uncultured Rhodothermales bacterium. Taxonomy (GTDB): domain Bacteria; phylum Bacteroidota; class Rhodothermia; order Rhodothermales; family CAZKDQ01; genus CAZRTY01. The sequence goes on from CAZRTY010000265.1 coordinate 1,078, forward strand.
GGCACCGTGCTGCTCATCTCGCTCGATGGGTTCCTGCCGGATTATCTCGAGCGCTTTGACACGCCGAATCTCGGCCGCCTCGCCGCCGAAGGAACGCGTGCCGAGTCTCTGATACCCGCTTTCCCTCCTAAGACCTTCCCAAATCACTATTCCATCGTTACAGGTCTGCATCCGTCGAACCACGGCGTGGTCTCGAACACGATGTACGATCCTGAAATGGACGCGACGTTTCGGATTTCTGACAACAACGCCGTCTCTGACGGACGCTGGTGGGGAGGCGAGCCACTCTGGGTGACGGTGGAGCGGCAAGGCGGCGTCGCCGCGACGTTCTTCTGGCCGGGCTCGGAGGCGGAGATCGGCGGCGTCAGACCTCGCTACTGGAAGAAGTACGAGCACAACTTCCCCAATCATCAGCGTATCGACACCGTCCTCGCCTGGATTGATCTTCCGGAAGAAAAGCGGCCGTCTTTCATCACGCTCTACTTTTCAGATGTCGACTCGCAGGGGCATGCTCACGGTCCGTTTGCTGAAGAGACGGAACGGGCGGTGGTGCACGTCGACTCGCTAATCGGTTTGATGTTGGACGGATTAGAATCGCGAGACATCCTCGGTGAGATTGATTTGATCGTCGTATCGGATCACGGGATGTCGGAAGTCTCGAGCGATCGAGTGGTCATCCTCGATGATTATGTGGATGTGGATGATTTACAGATTGTCGATCGGTCTCCCGTGCTGATGGCGAGGCCGTTGGATGTTGATGCACGTGCGATTGTCGAGGCATTGAACGAATCGCCTCAGCTTGATGCGTACCACCGGGACGACGTGCCGGAGCACTGGCATTTCAATGATCATATCCGCATACCGGAGGTCATTGCAGCGGCCGCCGACGGATGGACGATCATGACCCGCTCGCAATACGAGCGCTTCGGCCATGAGCTCAAGGGTGGGGCCCACGGCTACGACAACTTGCTTCCGTCGATGCGTGGCATCTTCATCGCACGCGGTCCATCATTCGAAGCGGGGCAAGTCGTCGGACCTTTTGGTAACGTTCACCTCTATAACATGATGGCGGCCATTCTTGGCGTCGATGCCGCGCCCAACGACGGCTCGATCGACAGTGTGAGCCACGTGTTCGACCTTACTCAACTTCAGCCGTAGATCCCGGAGATCATCTCGTCTATGATTCGTGGCCGCGCCTGGTCTTTGATCGCCGCACTTTTCGTTACCATCATTTTCGCTGGCGATGCAGCGTCACAGTCGTCCGGTCTGTTGTTGGGCCTGCGGTATCAGATCGAAATCGACCGGCCCGTCCCCTACTATTCCGGCGATGCCGACTCACTTAGTCGAGACGCCTACGTGACGCTATACGTGACGCGGCAGGGGCGCTCGGTTCAGGTGGCAGAGCGGGTCGAAGGCCTGCTGATCCCATCCGGAGGGGACTTCATCCGCGCCGGTTCGAAGCGCAGTGTCTACAACAACTGGGTGGAAGATTTCGTCTGGACATCCCGGCATGGGGCGCGTCCGGATATACCCGGTATCCAGCCGTACAACGGCGAGAACTGCGAGGGGCATCGCAGTCAGCGCATTCGCTTCGCGACCGCGCGATACCTCTCTCTCGAAGAGCGAACGGCAGGTTACTGTGCCGGTGCGCCGCACCCGTGGTTCTTCCAGACATTTGCCGTCGTTCCGATTGATTCGACGGCGCATACGGGGCTCGACATTGAGCACGTGCTCGGCGATCGCGCCCGGCGTGCGTTTGACAACCAGGTCGAGCGTCTGTCTGAGATTGATGATGAAGATGTTTTCGTCTCCCATCCAGATCCCGCTAACTGGGCCATCATCCGCGACCGCGGTGTCTGGCGGCCGGTCGTGCGATTCAGTCTGGCCGACCATATCGCGGTCGATGCCACGGAAGACGTCATGCTCGACGTCGCCATCCCTACACAAATTGCACCGAGGAATCAGCGGCTCATCCCCTGGGAATCGATCCGCCGCGTTGCACCAGGCGCCATCGATTATTTCGTGGCGCCGGGGCACGACCTCGTTGTGATCCTGCGTCGTGAGCACCTCACGGTTCATCCGCTCGAGGGCTCGACGATCGGCCGTCGCTTAATTGAAGTTGC
>CAZRTY010000266.1:0-3185 GCA_964603055.1 uncultured Rhodothermales bacterium
GCAGCTTCGCGAGTCGCTCCGTCAAATCGCTTGACCTGATGTCAGATCGGTTGTTCGTATCGGTGGCGCTACCGCTGCCGGTCGATCATACGTTTACCTACCTCGTACCGCCCGAATATCAGGCAACCGCTGTACCTGGAGCCCGCGTGCTCATCCCGTTTCGGGGGAAGCAGACGTCGGGCGTGATCGTGGCGCGTGCGGCGGAATACACGGGCTCGGCCAAGGTGCGCAGCATCATCGATGTACTCGACGACGAGCCATCGCTGACCGACGAACTGCTCGAACTCACGCGCTGGATTTCAGACTATTACGTCTGCGGTTGGGGGGAGGCGATCCGTGCCGTTCTGCCGCCAGGCACGGATGTGCGCAGCCGAACGATCATCCGTCTCATAAGCCGCCCGGACGACATTACCGACGAGGAGCGGCCGGTTTTCGACTTCCTCTCTGAGCGCGAGGACGTGTCGTTGGCATCGTTGCGCCAGCAGGTCGGTAACATATCGCTCAGTCGTCTGCGGCAGTACGAAGACGGGGGCGTCCTGACCCTGACCACGGAGGTAGCCGATGCGCGTGTAGCCCCGCGAGTTGAGCAGCACCTGCGATTCTCAGCGCCGTTCCGGAATCCTGATGAAGCCGTCGACATCGTTGAGACGCTTCGCGGCGAGAAGCAGCAAGCCGTGCTGAGGATCATGCTGGAGCACCTCCGACGTGGTAAAGAGGAAGTGCGCAGGTCGGTTGTCACGGCCGAGGCTGATGCGGCCGCGTCCACTATCACGAGTCTTGTCAACCACGGCATCGTCGAGATTGTCGAGCGTGAGGTCTTTCGCTCGCCGTTGGAATCAGTAGAGACCGAGCTTCCCTCGATACAGCTGCATAAGGCCCAGCAGGCGGCGCTTGAAAAGATTGTGGATGCGATTGAATCCGAGAAGCACCAGACGTTTCTGCTTCACGGCATCACCGGGAGCGGCAAGACCGAAGTGTACATCGAGGCGCTGCGTAACGTGCGTGATCAGGGCAAAACGGCCATCGTGCTCGTTCCGGAGATCGCCCTGACACCGCAGACGGTTCGGCGATTCCGTTCGCGGTTCGGTGATTCCGTCGCGGTGCTTCATTCGCGCATGTCACTGGGCGAACGTTTCGATTCGTGGCGGCGAATCCGCGCTGGTGAGTTCAGCATCGTCATCGGTCCCAGATCTGCGGTGATGGCGCCGCTCGAGAACATCGGCCTGATCGTGGTGGATGAAGAGCACGAAGGTTCGTACAAGCAGTTTGAGCCCGATCCCCGGTATCATGCGCGCGATGTCGCTGTGATGCGGTCGCACAGGGCAGGCGCCGTTTGCATTCTCGGCTCGGCCACGCCGTCGCTGGAGAGTCTCATGAATGCGCGCGGTGGGAAGTACGAGCTGCTTGAGATGATGGAACGCGTTCCGCTTGCCGAGGGCGTGGCGACGTTGCCAAACGTGCGCGTTGTCGACCTCGCGAAGGAGAAGAAGCGTCATCAGTTGAAAGGATCGCTCTCGGATGATCTCCGTGAAGCGATTCAAGAGCGTCTCGACCGGAAAGAACAGGTCATCCTACTTCAGAATCGACGCGGATACGCGCCGCTGATCGAATGCGAGTCGTGTGGATGGGCGCCGGAGTGCGTCGATTGCGCCGTCACGCTTACCTACCACAAGCAAAAATCACAGCTCAGATGTCACTATTGCGGCCGTGCCTGGCGCGTTCCGAAGACATGCCCCAGCTGCGATGAGGATGCACTCCAGCAACTGGGTGCAGGGACGCAGCGCGTAGAGGAGGAAGTGGCTGAAGTCTTTCCCGATGCACGCGTCATGCGGATGGATCTCGACACCACATCCCGCAAGAATGCTCATCATGAGATGCTGTCCGCATTCGGCCGGGGCGAGGTCGACATTTTGCTCGGCACGCAGATGATCGCCAAAGGGCTGGACTTCCCGCGAGTCACGCTTGTTGGAATCATCAATGCCGACGGCGGCATGCGGCTGCCCGATTTTCGCTCTGAGGAGCGGACTTTCCAGCTCATCATGCAGGTGGCGGGAAGGGCGGGACGCGCCGATCTCGTCGGTGAAGTCATCCTCCAAACCCGCAATCCGGAGCACCCGGTTGTGACGCGGGCGCTGGAGCACGATTACATTGGCTTCGCCGAGTGGACGCTTCAACAGCGGCGTGAGCATAGCTACCCACCGTTTGCGCGGTTGGCGGCCGTCGAATTCAAGGGATTGAATGAACGTGACGTCGGCACGGCAGCATCGAAGTGGGCAGACGTACTTCAGCAGAATGCAGATGGCGTGCAGGTCCTCGGTCCTGAGCCGGCATTTATCGAGCGCATCAAGAAGATGTACCGCTATCAGCTGATCATCAAAGCGTCGAAGTCGGTCGGTGGCAATACGGTCCAACAGATGCTGCGCAAGACCCGCGATCAGTTTGGTCAGATGCCGCGCGGGGTTCGGCTGACCATCGATATCGATCCCGTGGGACTGCTGTGAGAACAAATGCTGCGGATCCGAACCGCTTGTTTTCCAGTGTGTTCAATCCTCAAATCGGACATCAAATTGATTAGAATATGTTGAAGCAAGCTACATTCGGCGCGGGCTGTTTCTGGGGCGTCGAGGTGACGTTCAGGAATACGAAGGGCGTGAAAGATGCGCTGGTCGGTTATATGGGCGGTCATGTCGATAACCCGACCTACGAACAAGTATGCACCGACCGAACGGGGCATGCCGAGGTTGTGCACGTGACGTACGATCCGGAGGAAGTGAGCTTCGAGACGTTGCTCGATGTCTTCTGGGAAGCACACGATCCCACACAGATGAACCGGCAGGGTCCGGATGTGGGCACGCAGTACCGAAGCGCAATCTTTGTTCACGACGAAGAGCAGCGGCAAATCGCGGAGCGGTCGAAAGCGGCATTGCAGGAGAGCGGCAAGCATGGTAAGCCGATCGCCACGACGATCGAAGAAGCGAAGACGTTCTGGCGAGGCGAGGAGTACCACCAGCGCTACCTCGAGAAGCGCGGCCTGGCCTCCTGCCACATCTAACGCGCGGGATAACGCGTCGCTTCAATCTAACTTCAAGTTCAGGCGCTGGAACCTGCTTTAACGGCTCTTGTTGACGGAGCCAAAGGGCAAGTCCCATACGGCCAGCTCCCTCTGAACTCCGTCAGGACCGGAA
>CAZRTY010000267.1:0-3168 GCA_964603055.1 uncultured Rhodothermales bacterium
TACGGATCAGAAGGTCGGGAGTTCGAATCTTCCCGGGCACGCAAACGGAGCTCCGGTGACCGCCAGGTCGCCGGAGCTTCGTTCATTTTACGGAAGATGAGAACTCCCGAAGGGGTTCGACACGAGCGAGCGTAGCGAGCGACTGACGTAGGCGCCGCAGGCGCCGGAGTAATCTTCCCGGGCACGCCATCGAAGCCTCGGTCACGATTTGTGGTCGAGGCTTCTGTTGTTTTAGCGGATGAGCAAACTCCGGTTGTGGGAGTTCGCCACGAGACACGGCGCAGCCGGCTCGACTGGGACAGGCGCCGCCAGGCGCCGGAGTAATCGTCCCGGGCACGCAACGGAGCTCCGCTGGCCATCAGGCCGCCGGGGCTCCGTTCATTTTACGGAAGATGAGAACTCCCGAAGGGGTTCGACACGAGCGAGCGTAGCGAGCGACTGATGGAGGCGCCGCAGGCGCCGGAATAATCTTCCCGGGCACGCAACGGAGCTCCGCTGGCCATCAGGCCGCCGGGGCTCCGTTCATTTGTGGAGGATGAGAACTCCCGAAGGGGTTCGCCACGAGACACGGCGCAGCCGGGTCGACTGACGTAGGCGCCGCAGGCGCCGGAGTAATCTTCCCGGGCACGCAGATCAAGGCGCGGTGGACATGAGTCCGTCGCGCCTTTGTTCGTTTTTTAGGCAGCTGAGAACTCCCGAAGGGGTTCGACACGAGCGATGCCGCGGGGGCGATGCAGAACTGGGACTCGGGGACGCTCGCGTTCCAGTACGACGCGAATGGCAACATGACGCGCATCCAGGATGTCTCCCGCAGCAGTACGTGGTCCCTGACGTACGACGAGTCGAACCGGGTGATGAGCCTCTATGAACCGGGGATGACAGCTTTCCGCTATCGTTATCGCTACAACGCCGACGGACAGCGCTACCACAAGCAGCAGTTGCCCTACGCCGCCGCTCCCGGCCCTGCTCAATACTACGCGCTCGACGGAAACACCACCGTCGGCTTCTTCCCGTTGACCGGATTGGGGTATTGGAATATTATGACGCCTTCCGGCGAGGTCATCGGGCGTATGACGACGGGCGGTGCGGCCAGCTACTACCTCAAGGACCACCTCGGCTCCGTGCGCGCCGTGGTGAACGCAAGCGGCACCGTGCTCGAAACCCGCGACTATTACCCGTTCGGATTAGAGATGCCGGGCCGCAGCTTCGTCTCGGGCACGAAGGCGAAGGAGAACTTCACGGGCCATGAGCTCGACGCCGAGAGCGGCCTCATCTACGCCGGCGCCCGGTACTACATGCCGAACATCGGACGCTGGACGAGCGTGGATCCGCTGGCGGATCAGTACCCGGCGTGGAGCCCGTATAACTACACGCTCAACAATCCACTAAGGTTTGTCGATCCCCATGGGAAGGCGCCGGTTCTTCCATGGGTACTTCGGGGTGCGTGGTCGGCTTATCGAGCCTACACGGCAGGGCAGGCCGCCGCGGCTACTGCGAGCACGGTTGTAGCGGCACACATGACGGCCGAGGTGCTGCGAGAAGGGATGAGCCAGGTAGAGGTGGGAGTTGGAGCGCCGCCGATTTCGGGCATTGACGCCCCTTCGCTCGTAATCACCACTACGGATAAGACTCGGGTGGATGCTGCGCCATTGTCGATGCTTGATGCCCCAGGAGTGGAGTCATTGGGTATCGTACTCAGTACGGCTCATCCCCTTCTGGATGGTACGGGCAAAGTGCACGGTGAAATACCATCGTATATTCCAGATGATTGGACTCCTGAAGATCTGGAACAGTTAAGGAATGATCTGCCAACAAGCATTCAGACGAGGCAACAGGAGGCGGCTCGTCTCGGTGAAGACGGTCCTCATCGGGAACGTCTGCGGCAAGAACAGACATTGCTTCGGCAGATCGAAAAGCGGCTTAGTGGCTCGTAAGGATTATGGAATCACTTGGAATCGGATTGATAAGCAAGATTATAGCCGGTGAGGACGGTAGCTATGCAAATGATCTCCTTGTTGAGTGTTTTCGCGGATTCCCTATTCATGAGCTTCGACAGTTGCTGAATAGCGACCTTGAAGAAGCAGTTCGGACAGGAGTCTGGATTTTGTCGGAACTTGGAATCAGAGCTTGCCCCCTTGTAAATGATGTAGCGCAATTAATGGGCCATCCGTCTGCTTACGTGCGTTTCTTTGCCATAGATGTAGTACAAGTATGCACAACGCCAGAAGATGCGCATCTAAGTGCACGAACGATTAATGCCATCCTAGATGAAGATGAAACTGTTAGATGGAAGGCTCTCAGATATTTATCGAGGGTTGACTATAATGTAATCGTTACTACGTTGGGAGCTTTAGAAGGGGATGAATTAATAACTGCCATCGATTGGCTCATCCGAGTGGTTCCCTCACGCCGAAATGCTCAGCATGATATTGCAGATCGGTTATGCAGTACCTCCAAATGTGACCGCATGGTAGCGGTTGTTGCGGCGTCTCGGTTGGGGGAAATGGGAGTACTCGAAAAGGCCGTTCAATCATCGGATTTCGATATTTCGCAATTCGCAAAAGATGAATTGAAGAGGTTGTAAATCATTAGCCTGGCCACCCGTGGGGGTCAAAACTCTGGCCATGTACGGATATAGCATGCGAATTGCGCCCAACGGCAACCTGACGTCGTTCTACGACGCCTCGCGGCGGATCTACCACGACCTGTGGTACGACGAGGAGAACCGGGTGTCGCGCTACGAGCGGGACGACGTGGCGGCGGGCGTCTACCGGGAGACCGGGTACCGGTACAATGCGTCGGGGCAGCGTTACTGGAAGCAGACGTCGGGCTCGAATGCGGAGTACTACGTGATGGACGGCCCGTTGACGCTGGGTGTGGTGGCCACGAGCGGCGGGGTGGCATGGAACCTGGTAGCGCCGGGCGGCGAGGTGGTGGGCCGCCGGACGACGACGGGCGCGGTGAATTACTACCTGAAGGACCACCTCGGCTCCGTGCGCGCCGTGGTCAATGCAAGCGGCACCGTGCTCGAAACCCGCGACTACTACCCCTACGGCCTCGAGATGCCGGGCCGCAGCTTCGTCTCGGGCACGAAGGCGAAGGAGAACTTCACTGGCCATGAGTTGGACGATGAAAGCGGCCTGCTGTATGCCGGTGCGAGGTATTACA
>CAZRTY010000268.1:0-3167 GCA_964603055.1 uncultured Rhodothermales bacterium
TTGATCGGGTGTGGACATTCTTAACCGGTTCGAAAGAACGCGGCACGTGGCTGGCTGAGGGTGAGATGGAGCTTCGAGAAGGTGCTCCCTTCACGCTGTACTTCTTCCATGCCGGTCTCTCGCCGGTCAAGGAATCCATCCCCGAGAAATACCGGAAGCAGTTCGAAGGCGGCTGCACGCTCGACTGCCGGGTGACGCACGTCGACGCGCCGAATAAACTGAGTTATCTCTGGGGCGGCGACTCCGAAGTCACATTCGAACTCACACCCCAGGACGATCAGGTTCTGCTGGTCCTGACACACCGCCGGCTCGACGCCGATCAGATGGTCAGCGTGGCATCGGGCTGGCATACGCACCTCGACATCCTCGTCGACTATGCATCCGGGCGCACACCCAAGCCTTTCTGGAGTGAGCATACTCGTTGGGAAGACGCCTATACCGAGCGTCTTTCCTCATCCCTTTCCACCTGATCCATCGCGACCATGCGCACATCACACGTGATTGTCCTCGTGCTGATCGCCGTCGCCACGGCGGCGTTCATCCGTGCCGATACCACTGCCTCTGAAACCAGCAACGAGACGCCTGCCATGACCATTGCGATGACGAGTGTGTACGTCGACGATCCCATCCGCGCGTTCGAGTTTTATACGGAGGTACTTGGCTTCCAGGAGCTACAGTTCATGCCCGAGGCCCATCTCGCGGTCGTTATCTCGCCGGAGCAGCCGAATGGCGCAGCCCTCCTTCTCGAGCCCAACCAGCATCCGATTGCCACGCGCTATCAGAAGGAGGTCTACGAGGCGGGCTTCCCGGTTATCGTCTTCGGGACGACCGACATCCAGGCCGAGTACACGCGGCTCGTTGACCGAGGCGTGGTCTTCCGCGGTGAGCCGCAGGAAACACCATATGGCACCCACGCCGATTTTGAGGACACCTTCGGCAACCTGATCCGGTTGATCCAGCAACCGGAATCGGCTCAGTGATTCTGCCTCGCTGTCGTTTCGAAACCCGACTTTCAACAATCACATGTCTGATCGATCACTGAAGATTGTACGGCGAGTTACCGCAGCGTCCGAGGCGGTCTTCGACGCCTTCACGCTTCCAGAGGCCATGCGCGTCTGGTGGACGGATGACACCGTCTTCGACATCGATCTCCAGGTGGGCGGCCGGTGGACCATCTCGCGTGAGGAGAATGGAATGTCGCTGACGATGACGGGCGAGTATCTCGAGGTCGACCGGCCGAGGCGCGTGCGCTACACCATCGGCATGCCTGATTTCTCGCCGGGCTTCGACGTCGTCACGATCGACATCGCCGATGATAGTGATGGAGGTTGCGTGGTAACGTTCGAGCAGACGGGTTCGGAGATCGCCGCCGAGCTCGAAGCGCTGGCGCCGGGCGACGTATCAGAGAGTGAGAAAGGCTGGCAGCAGGGCTTCGACCTCATGGAAGCGGCGTGGAGGGCAGGGCCCTGACCGTTCTCAACCGGTGGACGGCGCCACACCGATCCCCGCTCGACGTGTAGCCCCGCCATTCTTATATCAGGTTGGAAAACCTCCGGACGAAGTCCTCTGCCCTCGCCGATCTACGGACAGCAGAAATTGCTAACCGCCTGGCTGTCTGTAAACGTCGTCCGGTATCATGACCGCGTTCTTACACTTTGCTCGAACAGTTGATGAGCCAGTGGATGCCGAATTTGTCGACGAGCTCGCCATAGTAATCGCCCCAGAACATTTCCTGCATGGGGGTGCCCGGCCTGCCCTCTTCAGACAGGGCGGCGTACAGTCGGTCGGCCTCGGCGCGCGTGTCCGGATGAAGCGTGATCTGGACGTTGTTGCCGGTCGTGAGCTCCATCCCCATCGATTGGGGAATGTCCGACGTCATGAGCATGTGTCCGCCCAGGATCGGCAGCGCGGCATTCATCACGAGGTTCTTGTCGTCGTCGCTCAACTCTGCGCCGGGGACGTCGCCGTGGCGCATGATGCCCTGGATCTCGGTTCCAAACACCGACGCGTAGAAATTTAACGCGGCCTCTGATTCGTTGCGGAAATTCAGGTAGGTGCTAACGGATGCCATGGTGTGTCTCCATTGAGGGGCGTTTATGGAAGGCACCGTCCGCATATGCTCTCGGTGCCAATTACACCAGTAGTCGATCGGAGCCACTGGATATCGACGTGTGGTGGGACGCGTGAGGCACTCGAAAGCTGCGGTACCTCCGCTTATTTTCCCCGGGCAGATGGCTCACGCGACGTATGGACGACGGTTAGCACATCGACGTTACCGAGATCGTTTGGGTAGGTATATATGATCCGATAAGATTTATAAACGATCTCGCGGATCTGATCCCCCTCTGCCTCAACGGGCTTTCTTCCTGATTCAGGAAAGGTCTCCAGGCGACGAGCAGCGGATAATATTTCTTCTACTACGATCGACGCATATCGGGGTGCAACCTGGTGGAGATAGTCGTCGATAGCTTCGAGATCACGGCGTGCCTGTGGCGTCCATCTGACAGAAGGCATACTGGAGCCTACGTGCGATTGTCTCGTCTCGTCCGGAAATACTCTTCGACCTGTTCCTGTAACATCATCTCGTCACCGCGTGCCGCGTCGTCCAGGCCGGCCTGTATTTTTTGTAGCACGATCAACCGCTCGATGACATCGTCAAGTGAGGCGTTGTCGGGAAGTGCGTCGACGGCTCGGCGAGCGAGTATTTTGGCAGAGGCGTGCGCCATAGTCATATTGATCCTTTCCAGCCGATACGCGGTAGCACTCTTACGGGTTCTTGGAAGTCGTGGATTGAACCCGGTATGGACGTGGTTCGGCATCACGATGAACGCCTTGCTCCACATTGATGATGATCTGGTAGCTCCGTCCAATACGAATGCGCATTGCAACCCTTTTCGTTCAGGCCCATGATTCCGTCTTGAATCGCCCCGAAGCTCCGATCAGAGACTGTGCGTCCTTGCCGTAGGAACCGGCTTCAGCCGCGTCCTGGGAATGGTGTTACGGCCGAACGTGTTTCGGTAACGCGTTTATCCGAATGATCGGCGCCTCCGGGCCATGGCAACGGCGGGTGATCGTTTCAAAAGGACGGGCCTGAAGGCCGTCTCTACGTCAAGAAATTACGGAAGGCGCTCGAGATTCCGGCCTCCTCACCGAACGCGCATCACATT
>CAZRTY010000269.1:0-3137 GCA_964603055.1 uncultured Rhodothermales bacterium
TATCGGCGCCCGAGCGGCCGCGTGGCGACGCGCAACGAGATCTGGGTGATCAACACCGTGGGTTGTGTGAACCGGTCGGCGGAGCGCATCGCGCGGATGGCGAACGAGCGTTTTGCCGGGCGCGTGGATGGTGTGCATGCGTTTGCGCATCCGTATGGCTGCAGCCAGCTCGGAGATGATCTGACGAACACGCAGAAGATCCTGGCTTCGCTAATCCGCCATCCGAATGCGGGCGGTGTGCTGGTGCTTGGCCTCGGTTGCGAGAACAACCGGCTCGAGACGCTGCTGGAGATGGCGGGCGATGTGGACCGCGAGCGGATCCGCTACTTCAGCTCGCAGATGGTGTTGGATGAAGTGGAGGAAGGCGTCGACGCCGTCGAGGAACTGGTGCGGGTAATCGAGCATGATGAGCGCGTTCCGTGCCCGGCGTCTGATCTGGTGATCGGGATGAAGTGCGGCGGCTCCGACGGCTTTTCGGGGATATCTGCCAACCCGCTGGTGGGACGAATCACCGATCGACTTGCCGCGATGAACGGTACGCCGCTGCTAACCGAAGTGCCGGAAATGTTCGGCGCCGAGCAGCAGCTCATGAACCGCGCGGCCGACGAAGGCGTCTATCGGAGCATCGTCGACATGATCGAGCGCTTCAAGGACTATTTCATCGCGCACGATCAGCCGATCTACGAGAACCCCTCGCCGGGGAATAAGGACGGCGGGCTGACGACGCTCGAGGAGAAATCGCTCGGTGCGATTCAGAAGGGGGGACAGGCGACCATCGCGCAGGTTCTTGGGTATGGCGAAGAGACGCAGCGGAACGGACTCGGGCTTATCTATGCACCCGGGAACGACGGCGTGTCGGTTACGGCCGAGATCGCGGCGGGTGCTACCCTCGTCCTATTTACGACGGGCCGCGGGACGCCGCTGGGCTTCCCTGTGCCGACGCTGAAAATCTCGTCGAACACCGCGATTGCCGAGCGCAAGCCGCACTGGATCGACTTCAACGCCGGCGCGCTGCTCGATGGTACGTCCGATATGGAGACGTTGGCCGACCAACTTTTCGAACTGATCCTTGACGTGGCGTCGGGGCGGACGCTTGCTCGAAATGAGGACAACGACTATCGTGAAATCGCTATCTGGAAAGAAGGCGTAACGCTGTAGATTGAGCGATTGCCATGTTTTCAGCGTCCAATCGCACGCGTTGGCCTTTAGGTATATACAATTATTCCGTATTGTTATGGCACGTACCACCTCCTCTCTCGTCGTAGTTTGACGGTATGATCTCCTCACTTCGTCGCCTGGTGCTTTTTTGTAAGCGCTTTCCTGTCGCGACCCTTCTCCTCATCGTGCTTCTGCTTCCGGCCTGCCGCCTGCAGTCGGACGTCACGGCGATCAAGCTCGGCCACTCGCTCGACCAGCAGCACCCGGTGCACGTGGCCATGGCGCGTATGGCTGAGCGCGTGCATGAGCTGTCGGATGGGAAGATGCGGATCGACATTTACCCGAGCTCTCAGCTTGGCTCGGAGCGTGAGACGATGGAGCTGTTGCAGATCGGCTCCCTCGGTATGACGAAGGTTTCTTCGGCCACCATCGAGGCTTACTCCGATCATTTCCAGGTCTTTGGCCTGCCTTACTTGTTTGAAGACAACGAGCATCGGTTCGGCGTACTCGATAGCGAGATCGGCGAGTCGATATTGTCGAGCCTGGAAGACTACAATTTGATCGGGCTGGGGTATTACGACGCCGGATTCCGCAGCTTCTACGCCGGGCGGCCCGTCAACACGCCGGAAGATCTTCGCGGGATGAAAATCCGTGTCCAGGAGAGTCCGATCGCGATGCGCATGGTGCGCGCGCTCGGTGGCTCGCCGACGCCCATTTCGTGGGGCGAATTGTACACGGCGCTACAACAGGGGATTGTTGACGGCGCCGAGAACAACTCGCCATCGTTCCAGACGTCGATGCACTACGAGGTGAGCCGCCACTTTACGCTCAACGAGCATACCGCCGTTCCAGATGTGCTCATCTTCTCGAAGATCATCTGGGATCGGCTGACGGCGCAGGAGCAGGCCTGGGTTCAGCAGGCGGCTGATGAGTCGGTCGATTTCCAGCGAGAGCTCTGGCAGGAGGCCGAAGAGGTGGCGATCGCGTTCGTCGAAGAACGCGGTGTGGAAGTAGTGCGGCCCGACAAAGAGCCATTTCGGCGTCAGGTAGAACCGCTGATCGAGTCGTATCGAAACCACGACATCATCTGGCCGCTCATCCAGCAAATCCGCAACTTTGAGCCGGCGGATCGTCAAGACGCCGCGGTTGCCGACGCACAGTAATCCCGTTTAGATGCGCAAGAAACTTGATAGAGTCCTCGCGGTCACGCTGATCGCGCTCATGGGCTTTTCTGTGATCAACGTGTGGTGGCAGGTCATCACTCGCTGGCTGTTGCCCAACCCGAGTTCCTTTACCGAAGAGCTTGCTCGGTACCTCCTCATCTGGATTGGCACACTCGGCGCCGCCTACGGCGTGGGGCAGAAGCTGCACCTGGCCATCGACCTGCTGCCGGAAGCCGTCAAAGGTAAGAAGCGGCATGTGCTCGAGATCGTGATCCAGGCCGTCATCGTCGTGTTCGCTGCGGCCGTCATGGTTGTGGGCGGAGGGAGACTGGTGCTGATGACGGCACAGTTCGGCCAGACATCGGCCGCGATGGGCATCCCACTGGCGTTCGTGTACAGCATTGTGCCGATATCCGGCCTGATCATCGTCTTTTACGCGGGTGTAGAGATCTACCAGCGTTTCCTTGCACTGCAAGGAGAAGACGCCGTGCTGGTCGAGCCCGACCGTAGTACGACCAAGCCCATCGATTGAAGCCGCTAACCGCGTTCGCCTGAGTCCCTCATGCTGGAAGCCATCGTCCTACTCGTCGTCTTTTTCATTCTCCTGGCACTGGGCGTTCCGATTGCTTTTTCGATCGGACTGGCCACGCTCGGCACGATGCTGGTCAATATCACGTCGATGCCGGCAGTGACGACGGTCGCGCAGCGGATGGCCGTCGGCCTCGACAGCTTCGCGCTGCTGGCTATCCCGTTTTTCATCCTTGCCGGTCAGCTCATGAACAGCGGTGGAATCGCCCGGCGCTTGATTGACCTGGC
>CAZRTY010000270.1:0-3121 GCA_964603055.1 uncultured Rhodothermales bacterium
GCGATCACGGCTGCATGCGAGACGCTCGGCTCCAAGTTCCTCGACGGGTGCACGCTCTACGTAACGCTCGAGCCGTGCCCGATGTGCGCCGGAGCGATTGTATGGTCGCGCGTGGACCGGCTTGTCTTTGGCGCGTTCGACGAGAAAGCCGGCGCGGCCTCAACGCTCTACAACATCCCGCAGGACCCGCGGCTCAATCACCGAGTCGACGTGGTGTCGGGCGTCGAGGCTGATCGCGCCGCCGGACTCATGCAGGCGTTCTTCCAACAACGTCGGCTCAAAGACGGAGCGTGAATCAGCAGTTATTGAGTTGCCGCCGCTCTTATGCAATAATAACGAGCGTGGGAAAGCCGTTCGGTCAGGTGAAATAAGTGAGTCATACGCGGTAACTGTTAGCTTCCCGTCCGCGGCTTAGTGCTCACGAATCAGAGTTTCCGGTTCTTCAACTCACGCGGCTGGCTTACGGCTACTCGCTTATAGGCTACGGTTTCCAGCACAGCGCATACAGCTTTAATCCATCTCCCCATTCATTTTCTGTTCGTCGATGTATCGCCGAAGCGTCTCCCTCGTTGCTCTTTTTCTGCTGATTGTTCTGCCCGTCTCTGCGCAAAAGCGTGCTATGACGTGGGAGGACATGATGCATTTCCGCCGTGCCTCGGAAGTACAACTCGCGGATAACGGATCCATCGTGGCGCTGTCGGCAATTCCCGACCGCGGCGACAGCGAAGTCATCGTTGTGTCGACTGACGGCCGCACGGCGTTCACGATTCCCTATGGACGCGCGCCGCAGATCACGCCGGACGGACGGTTCGTAGCGGTGCGTCTCGACCCGCCATTCCTCGAAGCGGAGCGTGCCGAGAAACGCGATGCGCCGAAGCCCGGCATGGCGCTGCTCGATACGTCAACGGGGGATGTCGTTGCGTACAGTGAGGTCGATCGGTTTGCCTTCTCGTCCGACGGCCGCTGGCTGGCGTTCCTCCGCGCAGTCGAGACGGATTCGGCCGCTCCGGATACAACAGAAGCTGATTCCACCGACAACAACGCCGACCGAAAAGGTGCGCCGCTGACGTTGCGGAATCTGGCGGATGGCGCTGAGCACCACGTCGCCGGCGTCGGGGCGTTCGAGTGGGCATCGGCGTCGCCTCGACTCGCATTCACCCTCACGCGAGATTCCCTCTCGACGGCGCTGCGCGTGGCAGATCTGACGTCGGCCACACCGAGATTCGTGGACGTCCACGCGGCGCCGGGGCATGAGTACGCCCAGATCACGTGGACGAGCAAGCATGCGAACGCCGAACGCCTTGCTTTCACCGCGCGTCCCGAATTAGATGACGACGCGGGCGATGAACCCGCTCAGGCGTATCTGTGGTCGGAAGGGGAGATCCGGCACGTCGCAATCGACGATCAGCTTCCTGAGGGATGGACCTTGCCGCTTCAAGGTTCGGTGTCGTTCTCGCGGGATGGCGAGCGACTCTTCGTGGGCGTCCGTCCGCGCCACGATGACGACGACACGCCGGCTGATACCACCGAGGCGGCGCTCTACGATGTGGACGAGATCCTTCGCGACGCCACCGTCGACGTCTGGCACGTAGACGATCCCCGCATCAAAACGCAGGAGCGTCAGGTTCGGAATCGCGAACGCAACGCCACCTTCCCCATCGTCTATCACATTGATGACGGAAGCGCCGTTCTGGTTGGTGGCCCGGATCGTCGGCCTGTCGCCATACCGGACAACCCGCGCACCGTCATCACCACGAATCCGACGCCGTACCTCCCGCTCATTACATGGGAGGGCTCGTTTGCGGATGTCTATGCCGTAGACCTCCGATCGGGCGAGGAGCGATTGATCGCGGAGCGACTCGAAGCACGTCCGCAACTCTCGCCGGACGGTCGGTTCGTCGTCTATTATGTGGATGAAGCCTGGCACTCCGTCGACCTCAACTCTGGTACCACACACAACCTGACGGGCCATCTCCCGGTCGCTTTTTCGGATGAGGATCACGATTATCCCCGGCCTGTGCCCGGTTACGGCATTGGTGGATGGGTTGGGAATGACGCCGTCCTGATCTACGACAAGTTCGATATCTGGCAGGTGCCACTGACGGGCGGCAACGCGATCTGCCTCACGAATGGTCGCCCCGAGCACCGCATCTTCCGCGTGATCCGCACCGATCGCGATCAGGAGTTTTTCGCGAGCGGCGAGGCGGTGCTACTCTCGATGTATCACGACCGGAATAAGAACTACGGCTTCTACCGCGCCGTGATCGGTCGGGAAGGTGCCGAGCGCGTGCTCGAAGATGATGCGAGGTTCGACTTCATCACGAAGGCCGACGACGCATCCACAATCCTCTTCACGCGCGAGCGCTTCGACGAATTCCCGGATATCTGGGTGAGCGACTTGAGCCTTAGGTCACCCCGCAAACTCACGGATGTGAATCCGCAGATGGCGGATTTTCGCTGGGGAACGGCCGAACTCATCGATTATCACAACATCGACGGCATCCCGATGCAGGGCGTCGTGATGAAGCCCGAGGATTACGATCCGTCGCGCACGTATCCGGTCATCGTTTACTTCTACCGCTTCTTCTCGCAGCGGTTGCACGAGTTCAACCGCCCGCAGATCAACCACCGGCCCGCCTTCCCCTTTTATACGGGGCGCGATTACGTGGTCTTCCTGCCAGACGTCGTGTTTGAGGTCGGACGCCCGGGCTATTCGGCGACGAAGAGCCTCGTGCCTGCTGTCCAGAAGCTGATCGACGTGGGCATTGCCGATCCGGATCGGATCGCGCTGCATGGTCACTCGTGGAGCGGCTACCAGACGGCTTTTGCGATCACGCAGACGAACATTTTCCGCACGGCGATCGCCGGCGCGCCGGTTTCAAACATGACGAGCGCCTACAGCGGCATCCGTTGGGGCACGGGGATGGCGCGGCAGTTCCAGTACGAGATGCAGCAGAGCCGGATTGGCGGTTCGCTCTGGGAGGCGCGCGATCTGTACATCGAGAACTCGCCGGTTTTCTACGCCGATCGGATCCACACGCCGCTACTGATCATCCATGGTGATGAAGACGGTGCGGTGCCGTGGGAGCAGAGCATCGAGATGTATCTGGCTATGCGTCGA
>CAZRTY010000271.1:0-3085 GCA_964603055.1 uncultured Rhodothermales bacterium
GCGGCGCGCGATCGGGCCAGACCTGTCAGGTTTCGGAAACCTGCCAGGTCTTTTTCTCGGGCTCAAGCAACGGCCTTCAGCCTCCGTCCTGCGCGCCTGCGACGGAGGGAGCAGCCCTGCGGTCGGCATCCGACGATCAACGTGAGGCGTGCGGATCATGCCGGCCGCTTGAATGCATCGAAACGCGTGGTTCCTCTCAGATGCCGCGCCCAATCCCCGCCGCCTCGACAATATTAACGGGATGGGCGTCGCATCAGTTAAATCGAAGGGGCGACAGCATTCCGGCGAAACGTGCCATTCGCAGCCGGCGTGCCATCATCCTCGGATGCGTCGCCCCTACGGCTCATGTCAGGTAGGTGGCGTATGATCTGCCAGGTCTTTTCTCGGGCACGGGGAACGCCCTTCAGCCTCCGTTTTGCGATCAACGTGAGGCGCGCGGACCATGCCGGCCACTCGAATGCATCGAAACGCGCGGTTCTCTCAGATGCCGCACCCAAACCCCGCCGCCTCGACAGTATTAACGGGATGGGCGTTGCATCCATTATCCCCAGGCCGTGACAGAATCCCATCTGTTGTGGCGCCCCGTTCGTCGAGCTGTATTCCGCGGATGCGTGGCCCCTACCGGTGCCAGACACGGCGCCCATCGAAATCCGGAGCCGGGCGTCGCATCAGATAAATCGAAGGGGCGACAGAACTCCGACGGACATGCCGTTCGCAGCCGGCGTGCCACTATCCTCGGATGCGTCGCCCCTACGCCGACCGCGGATGAGAAAATTTTTCCGCCCACGGTTTAAGGTGCCGCGTGCCAAGACGATACATGGTGCAGACGAGAAAACGTCACGCCAGAACCAACTAACACAAAATCTCTCAGAACCATGTCTTTCGGAGATCTTTCCCGCATCAACACCAACGTCCAGGCACTGCAGGCCAACAACTACTTGCAGCGGACGAACCAGAACATCGGCCAGCGCCAGCTTCGCCTTGCGACCGGCAGCCAGATCAACCGCGCCGAGGATGACTCCGCCGGTTACTCAATTTCGAAAAAGCTCGAAGCACGGGTTCGCGGCCAGGCACAGGCTATCGCCAACGTGGGCGATGCCAAGAGCATGCTCACCGTCGGTGAAGGCGCGCTCAACACCGTTATGGACATCCTTCAGACGATGAAGGAGAAAACCGTTCAGGCCGCCAACGACACCATGGGCGAGCAGGAGCGTACGGCTATCCAGAACCAGCTTAACGCGCTGCGCGAGGAAATCGACGAGGTGCTCGAAGGCACGACCTTCAACGGCACCGCGCTCTTTGGTGGCGAAGGCTCCTCCTTCCAGTTCCAGGTAGGTGCCGAGAGCGGCGATCGCTTCCAGGTCGACATAGCTGGGCTCGACTCAGACACACTTATCGGTTCGTTTACTAGCGCCAATCTGCTGGACGGCGCCTCCCTGAGCGGTGGTGCTGCCGTGAGCGACGTGGCCTACGACGGTGCCGAGAGCGGCGTCTTCAACTTCACCGTCATCGATGACGGCGGTACGGAACGGTTGTCCTATACCTTCAACGGCAGCACGTACACCGAGGACATCGCTGCCACGTTCGAGGCAAACGGCGTCTCTTTCGACGTTGCGTCCCACGCCGATCTCGAAGTCGGTGACACCTTTCAGATTTCGACCGGTGGTCTCATCGTCGACAGTCATGCGACGGCCAGCGCGGCCATTGCAACTGTTGATTCGGCCATCAACATCGTTTCCGAGCAGCTGGCTAACATCGGTGACAGCCAAACGCGCCTCACGTTCAAGCAGGATAACCTACAGACGTCGATGACGAACTACGAAGCCGCCCGTAGCCGCATCAACGACGCCGACTTTGCGAAGGAGCAGATGGAGCTGATTAAGCTTCAGATCCTCCAGCAGACCGGTACGGCCGCCCTCGCGCAGGCCAACGCCGCTCCACAGTCGATCCTATCGTTGATCGGATAAGCAGATAGAAAAATGAGGGCCCATGCGGAGATGTCCAGTCGCGGCACGGGCCCTCGAGAGCAGGAAAACCACAAAAACCAGCAGTAGTGCGGTGGACACTACTGCCCCGGGTCCCCCTTCTTCCACCATGGTCTTACAACCATAGGAGGATTCCAAAATGTCATTTGGAGATCTTACGCGCATCGGCACCAACGTGCAGGCGCTGCAGGCAAATAACTACCTGCAAAGAACGAACCAGAACATCGGCCAGCGGCAGCTCCGTCTCGCCACGGGCAGCCAGATCAACCGAGCGGAAGACGACTCCGCCGGCTACTCGATCTCGAAAAAGCTCGAGGCACGTGTACGCGGACAGGCCCAGGCGCTTGCCAATGTCGGCGATGCAAAAAGCATGCTCACCGTGGCCGAAGGTAGCCTGAACTCGGTTATGGATATCCTTCAGACGATGAAGGAGAAAACCATCCAGGCCGCCAATGATACGATGGGCGAGCAGGAGCGTACGGCCATCAAAAACCAGCTCGACGCGCTCCGGACGGAGATCGGAGAAGTACTGGGTGGCACGACATTCAATGGCACGAAGCTCTTCGACAGCGAAGAGGACTTCAACTTCCAGGTGGGCGCCGAAAGCGGCGAAAACTTCGGGGTATCAATCGCACAGTTGGGCACCGACGGATTGCTGGGCGCGGTCGTCGAAGCCGAAGGAACGGTGACGGCCCCCGACGATGCCGGAATCGAGTACGGCACGTACACCGGTGAAGAAACGGGCACGTTTACCTTCACCAGAGACAGTGCCAACCTTACGGTCGAGTTCGGGGGCGAAGAGATCGGAACCATTTCGGCATCGGACGGCCAGGCGTCCATCGGCGGGCTTACGTTCACGATTGGTGATATCACTGAGATCGCTGACGAAAGCTCGTTCACGATTGCCGTGACACCGCAGAACGGCGGACTGGTCGTAAATAGCCACGAGAACGCCAGCGCATCCATCGCTACAGTAGATGCGGCCATCAACCTGGTCTCAGAGCAGCTCGCCAATATCGGTGACAGCCAGAGCCGTCTGACGTTCAAGCAGGATAACCTGCAGACGTCGATGACGAACTACGAAGCTGCTCGCAGCCGCA
>CAZRTY010000272.1:0-3081 GCA_964603055.1 uncultured Rhodothermales bacterium
AGCGTCGAGCCGTTCCTCGATTTCCCCGGCAAACTCACATTTGTTCTGGCACACACCTCGAACCCAGGCCACCACGACTTCCAACAACTGCAGGCCGAAGGTGAGCCGGTCTACGCACACGTAGTCCGCAAAGTGCAGGAGTGGGCAAAAGACCAGCCCGGTGAAGCAGGGCTCGTTGTAGGGGCGACGGATACTCAGGCGATGAAGCGGATCCGCGAGATCGCCCCCGGCCTACCTCTACTTATACCCGGCGTCGGTGCGCAGGGTGGTAATGCACGTGATGTCATGTCAGCGGCGGGAACGAGCGCTCCGATGATCATCAATAGCAGCCGGGCAATCATATACGCTTCCAGCGAGGCGGACTTTGCGGAAGCTGCAGCTGATGCCGCCCAGAAGTTCAACCAAGACCTCAGGGCATAAATTTTCACCTGACGCGTTACGGATGCGTAAAGCGTTCGTCTTCTATACCCTATGGTGAGAAGAGACGAGCGTGTTATGAAGCACCTGACGGCAGACTCGACCCCTTTTGCATTACAGAGCGGCGGTGGTGTGTCGCTGCGCGACCACCACTTCCTCGCCGACCGTGACGACGTTTTCGAAGTCATGCTGCACGAGCCACCCGCCGGGCTCATCGACCGCGTGCCTGAGGATTTTGTTCAGGAGATCTGGGAGCGGCATCTCTTCTCGTCGAGAAACCTTTCTACTACCGATGGAAAGCCGGTTACCATCTTAAATGGGGGGAGCCGGAATTTCGACTCCGGCCCCGACTTTCTTCGTGCCACCCTGAGGATCGACGGGGTCAACTGGATTGGTGATGTCGAAATACACGTGACGTCGGGCCAGTGGAACGAGCACAGCCACGGCAATGACCCCCGGTACAATAGCGTCGTGCTTCATGTGGTGCTCGAAGCTGACATGTGGACGAACACGCTGCGACGCGAGGATGGAAGTTCAATCCCGGAGCTCGTTCTGCTCGATTACATCGAAACACCCGTCCGGCGCCTCCTTTACGACTACCGGAATCGCCGTGAGTCTCCCATCGTTTGCGCGCCGCACTGGCGGAACGTACCGTCAACGCTCATCGAATCTTGGACGGATGAGCTCGCGCGCCAACGGATCGAGCGCAAGGCGGAGCGTATCCACACCCGCGGACGTACGAAGGCGTCGCTGGAGCAACATCTGTTCGAGCGGATCATGGCTACGCTCGGCTATTCCAAGAATGCCGAACCGATGTTGGACCTCGCTCGTCGGGTGCCGTTATCATTCCTTCTAAACGATATTGCGCCGGATGATGTCGAGGCCTGCCTGCTCGGTACGGCCGGCCTGATACCGCACCCGTCTCAGCTCCTTGAAGCCGACCGAGAGACGGCCGACCATGCGATGATTCTGCGAGAACGCTTCGAGCGACTCCGCCACACGTTCGATCTGGTGCCGCTGCCCAGAGAAGCATGGCAATTCTTCCGGCTGCGCCCGGCCAACTTCCCCCCGCGACGACTTGCTCAGGCCGCAGCCTTACTCCAGCCGGGGCACCTGCTCCGCTCGGGCCCGATCCGGCGGCTACGGGCCGCCTGCATGTCAACTCACCCGCTACGTAACCTTCGGAAGAGCTTCTATACCTCGGTAGACTCCTTCTGGAGCAACCACGTGAGGCTGGAGAAAAAGAGTAAACCGGTCGCCACGGATATCGGACGTCAACGCATCGACGTCATCCTCGTCAACGCGGTGCTACCGTTCCTCTATTATCTGGGGATGATCGAGCAGGAAGATGATCTGCGGCAATCGGTGCTGAAGATCCTCACTGAGATTCCGGGTGGAAGTGATGAGGTGATCAGGATCTTTAACGACCTCGGCTCTGACGCTCTCTCGGCTCATGCAGCGCAGGGCTTCCACGAGCTCTACCGCGAGTACTGCACGCGCATGCGCTGCCTGACGTGCGACATAGGAAAGTACGTTCTCCTGATGCCCTCCTGACACGCGTTGCAATCCGCAACGCCCTTCCGTTACTTAGGCAGCACGATATCCGTTTACCCGGTTTTGCTGCGATCATGGTAGTTCGACTCGTACGGATGACCTTCCATCCATCTTCCGTAGACGACTTTCTAACCCATTTCGCCGTCGTCAAAGATCAGATTCGGTCGTTCCCCGGCTGCCGGCGCCTCGAACTGCTGCAGAACGATCGCTTCCCCAACATTCTTTCGACGTACAGTGTCTGGGACAGCCGAGATGCGCTTGAATCGTATCGCAACAGCGAGATGTTTATCGACATCTGGCAGCGTACGTCGGCCTGGTTCGTCGCTCCTCCGCGCGCGTCGAGCTGGAGTCGGGTTCAAACATCGAAAGAAAGCGCCTCACTCGCTTAACTCCGGCTGTTGAAGGCCGATACGGTTGGGTACACCTCGCTCTAAACGGCCCAAACCGCACGTGTACCTCACGCTTACGGATCATGATTCCCGCCACTAAACTCGATCTGTCTCAAAACCTTCAGATGGAGTTCCCTCCACTCCCGAGGACTGTGGCAGAGGTGACCCAGATGCTGGCGGAGAAGACCGACGCTCCGGATACTCCGAGGCTCGTCCGCGCGGTGCACTGTGACCCTGTAATTGCTTCAGCGGTACTCCGGCGCATTAACTCGGCGTACTACGGTACCAGTCGCTATATCTACGACATTCGGCGGGCCGTTTTTCTACTCGGATTTCAGGACGTTTGCGACATCGTGGCTGCGTCAGCCATGGTTAAATTACGCGAAGTGGTCCAACCAGGTGAACAGCAGGAAATGTACGACCAGATCCTGCGGTTGAGCCTTGGAACGGCCCTTTTCGCGAAGTGCCTGGCTCATAACCTTGACGTAGCGCACAGAGAGCGCGCCTTCACGACAGGTTTGATGCACAGCATCGGGCGGCTGATTCTGCTATACAATCGCCCCGACGATTACGAAGCGTTGTGGTACACGAACGATAAGGGCGGCATCCCGTCGACGACGTCGGAGTCGATCATCTTCGGTGTGGATCACACTGTTCTCGGGGCGCAGGCTGCCGAGGCGTGGAATCTGCCCTCCTTCATCGGCGAGACGATCCGCCATTA
>CAZRTY010000273.1:0-3066 GCA_964603055.1 uncultured Rhodothermales bacterium
AAGTATTCGAGAACAACACACTGGAGACGCTGCGCATCGCGGTAACGCGAGCGCTTGGCTCCGACAACCAGACGAATCGATGAAACGCTCTACTTTTATACTCGCCGCGCTCATCGCGGCCGCGTGTATTGCCTCGACGGCGAACCCGGCGGTGGCGCAGCGACCTCAGTCCGGGCTGAATCTCACGGAGTTCGACAGGCTGTTCAATGAACCGCCAAGGGTCGAAGTGAGCGTCCGAGGGTCGCTTCTTCGGCTTGTGGTTGAAGCCGCCCGAGATGAGGACCCCGCACTGGCGCAGATGCTCTCGAGGCTGGAAGCCGTGCAAGTGCGGACGTACAAACTGGGCGCCGACAACCGGTCGGCCGTTGAGCGCGAAGCTACCCGCGTGGGCGGCGAACTCGGCAGACGCGGATGGGAACGCGTCGTCCGCGTCCGCGATCACAATGATAATGTCGACATCTTCATGAGCGAGTCCGACGACGTTATCTCCGGGCTCGTCGTCATGGTGCTGTCTGGTAACGAGGCTACCTTCGTCAACATCGTCGGCGAGATCGATCCTGCCGAGGTCGGCACGATAGGCCGTAGATTCAACATCGGTTCGATCAGTAACGGAATCCCCTACTAACCCGACAGATCGGAATGATGACGCGTTCTGGGCGCCCGCTGCTTGGCTTACTTTTGCTGCTGCCGTTCCTCGCGGGCTGCCTGATGTCGCGGGAGATCTCGTCGCTCCAGCGAGACATCGCCGCGCGCAACAGCGAGGTTGACATGCGGCGTAATTTCGTGCTGAACGTCGGCGGAGGGTCGCTCTACATGCTCGAGCGGTTGGCGCAAATTGTGGATCACGAAGAGCTCAATCTCGCTTCCGAGTACCTGCACCACATCGACCGCCTGAAGGTCGGCATCTACGACATCAGAATCCCCGATGACGCGACTTCGCTGAACCTGATTGACGATCAGCTTCTGGACCGGAATAAATGGGAGCGGGCAATCGTCGTGCGCGATGAGCGATCCGCGTTCGTCCTGGTCCATCCGCGCGATGTAGAACATATTCGGGATTTATTCCTCTTCGCGGCCTCCGAGGACCAGCTCGTCATCCTCAAGTTTCAGGGTGATGCAGGCCGGATCGTCTCCATGGCTCTGGCAGATCGTCACCGTTTCGCCGAGACCTGGCGTGTGCCGGTCTACGGCACATACCGAGTTGATTCCGGCGCCTCACAACCGTAGAAACCGTCTCCGTCGGCGCTCGTAAGCGCGTCGATAGACATCCGACATCTCCAATCCCTCATGCACACACTGCATGCGTAACAAGACCACCATCATCCTCGTCCTCGTGCTGATTATCGGCTTTGCCGGCTGCACGGGTTGCAACACGTACAACCGCCTCGTGACCGAGGACGAGCAGGTAGAAGCTTCCTGGGCCGACGTCCAGTCGCAGTATCAGCGCCGCGCCGATCTCGTGCCGAACCTCGTCAACACCGTCCGCGGTGCGGCCGACTTCGAGCGTGAGACGCTGGAGTCGGTAACCGAGGCCCGCGCCAGAGCCACGTCGATCAACCTGAGTGTAGACGACCTCTCGGATCCGGCGGCAATGCAGCAGTTTCAGGAGGCGCAATCGCAACTCAGCGGCGCGCTATCTCGCCTGCTGGCGGTCTCCGAGAACTATCCGCAGCTTCGCGCAACCGACGCGTTTCGGGATCTACAGGTTCAGCTCGAGGGCACCGAAAACCGAATTGCAACGGCTCGCCGCGACTATAACCGCTCCGTGCAATCGTACAACTCGGCCGTGCGGAGCTTCCCCACCAACATTCTCGCCGGGATGACGGGCTTCGAGCGCCGAATTCCGTTTGAAGCCGACGAAGGAGCACAGCAGGCGCCAACGGTCGACTTCGGCTCGTGAGGCGGATGCCACGTTTTACTCTCATTGTTTTCCTGTTGCTCGTCGCCGGGCGGGCAGACGCGCAGTCCATCAACGTCATCCCGCCGACCGGCGAGTGGGTGGTCGATACGGCGGGGATGTTTACGGAAGGCGAGCGCCAGTCGCTTTCGCTCAGGCTGAGCCGCTACGCCGACACCACGTCGACTCAGATCGTAGTGGCGACCGTGCCGTCGCTTGACGGAGCGGCGATTTCTGACTACGCCATCGAGCTCGGCCGTCAGTGGGGAGTCGGTCAGGCTCAGTATAACAACGGCGTCGTCATCCTCGTCTCGCGCGCCGACCGCGAGGTTTTTATCGCCACCGGATATGGCGTTGAAGGTGCCATCCCGGATGCCCTCGCCGGGCGCATCGTCCGCAACGTGATCGTGCCGAACTTCCGCCAGGACCGTTATTACGCGGGGATCTCAGAGGCAGTCAACGTTATCATGGCAGCCGCTGCCGGCGAGTTCGATGCCGTGCCCGGCCGATCGCAGGATCAGGGTACCGGACTCGACCTCGCCACGATTTTCGTTCTACTCATCATCGCGTTCTTTGTGATCTCTGCACTTTCATCGGGGCGGCGAGGCGGTGGAGGTGGTGGCTATCGACGACGCCATCGCAGCTCGATACCACCGGTGATTATCTTTGGGGGGATGGGCGGCCGAGGTGGTGGATTCGGGGGAGGCGGATTTGGAGGTGGAGGCTTCGGCGGTGGTGGTTTCGGCGGTGGTGGTTTCGGCGGCTTCGGAGGCGGCGGAGGAAGCTTCGGCGGCGGCGGTGCGGGAGGAAGCTGGTAATCAGGTGAGACGTATGACGGATCGACTCGACGCTCTACTCGACTTTCTGAAAGACGACCCGAACGATGAGTTCACGCGCTTCGCGCTGGCGCAAGAGTACGCTAAACGCGGCAATCGCGAGGAAGCGCTGCGGTACTACGAGCATCTGGTGGAGACATCGCCGAGCTACGTGGGCACGTACTACCATCTGGGCAAGCTGCTCGAAGACCTGGAGCGCACGGATGACGCGAAGGCAGCTTATCGCGCGGGCATCCGCGTTGCCGAGGAGCAGCGCGACGCACACGCACGCGCCGAATTGAACGACGCCCTGCTACAGCTCGACGGCCTCGGCTGGGACGATCTCTAATTGTC
>CAZRTY010000274.1:0-3039 GCA_964603055.1 uncultured Rhodothermales bacterium
TCCGACCCGGGGATCAGCCGTCGGCGGCATGGGCGAGGCTTCTCGTACCGCGCCGCCGATGGCTCTCTCGTCGATGATGACACGCGCGAGCGCA
Organism: uncultured Rhodothermales bacterium; assembly: GCA_964603055.1. Taxonomy (GTDB): domain Bacteria; phylum Bacteroidota; class Rhodothermia; order Rhodothermales; family CAZKDQ01; genus CAZRTY01. The sequence continues at coordinate 95 of CAZRTY010000274.1, forward strand.
TCACCAATCTCGTCATCCCCCCGGCGTGGCGCGATGTCTGGATCTGCTCGGACGGCCGTGGACATATCCAGGCTACCGGCCGCGACGAGGCGGGCCGGAAGCAGTACATCTATCATCCTCGCTGGGAAGAGACGCGCAACAGCGCCAAGTTCGAGCGGCTCATCCCATTCGCGGAGGTCCTCCCGACGATCCGCGAGCGCTACGCCGCCGGTCTCCGAAAGCGGACGCTCGGCCGCGAGAAGGTGCTGTCAGCCGTCATTCGCCTGCTCGACCTGACGCTGATCCGCATTGGCAATCAGGCTTACACGCGGTCGAACAAGACTTTCGGACTCACGACGTTGCGCGACCGGCACGTCGACTTCTCGGGTGAAGGATGCGTCTTCCTATTCGTTGGTAAGAGCGGCAAAGACCGGGAGGTTCACCTCAGCGACCCGCGCCTGGCACGCGTCGTCAAACAATGCCGAGACGTGCCGGGCCACAATCTCTTCCAGTACTACGATGAGGCTGGGGATCGCTGCACGGTCACATCGGCCGACGTGAATGCACACCTGCAGGACGTCACAGGAGCCCCGTTCACGGCCAAGACATTCCGCACCTGGGGAGGCACGGTTCACGGCGCCAAGGTGCTGCACGACATCGGCCCTGCCGACTCCGAGAAGCAGATCGAGCTTAACCTCGTCACGATGGTCAAGGAGGTCGCACAGAAGCTGGGCAATACGCCGGCCGTGTGCCGCCAGTACTACATCCACCCGGCGATCAGCGAGACCTACCGCTCAGGATTTCTGACCAGCGAGTGGAATCGATTCGCCCGCCGCAAGCAACGCGCAGGCCTCGATGCCGACGAGAATGTGGTCTTGCACCTGTTGAAGGAGAGCACATCCGAAACCGCGTGAAGTGCAGCACGAGATGATCAGACGTCTCGCCCCAGAAACCGGTCGACAAACACCGGGCGCACAAACGCAGCGCGATGCAGCTCGCTATGGTAATAGCTGAGCTCATCGGCGAACGGCGCCAGACGCTGCCCCGCCGAGGCCGCATCGAAGTCATTCACAGGGTGAAGCTGCTTCGATGCCATTGTGAACGACCACATGCCCGTAGGATAGGTGGGAATGTAGGCGAGGTATAGCTCGACGTGCTTGAAGAGCGACTCCAGGAACTCATTCGCTGCGCGGATCGATTTCTGGAAGGTGCGATCGAACGGCGATTCGGTCTGCGAGACCATGACGCCGTCGTCGGTCAAGATCCGCAGGCAGTCGCGGTAAAAATCCTCACCGAACAAGGCCTCCGCAAATCCTACAGGATCGGTCGAGTCCACCACCACGAGGTCGTAATGGCCGCTGGGGGCGTTCTTGACAAACGCCGCCCCGTCCTCCACGCGGATCGACAGCCGCTCGTCGTCGAGTGCCGAGCTCACTGCCGGGAAGAACTCGCGGGAGACGTCGATCACCATCTGATCGATCTCGACAAGATCCACGTGTTCGATCCCGGGATGCCGCAGAATCTCCCGCACCGTGCCTCCATCACCTCCTCCCACCACCAGCACCCGCTTCGGATCTTTAAGCACACACAGGGCGGGGTGCGAGATCATCTCGTGGTAAACAAACTCATCGCGCTCGGTGAGCATCACCAGGCCGTCGAGCGTCAGGAGGCGCCCAAACGAATCCGTTTGAAGCACCCGCACATGCTGATACTCGCTCTGGCGGCTGTACAGAACTTCCTCAACCCCGAAGGTAATGCCCGATTGTGCCTCCCAGTATTCGGTGAAGGCAAAGGCATGCTGCTTTGCGTCCATGCGTCAGAAAAAAGTCAGTGCAAAAAAACGGGTGCGCGGCACCTCACGGTACGGCGCACCCGATCATGCAGTTTGATGCCGTCCTTACGCTGAGAGCGCGAACTCAGGCATCGGTTTATGAGATACCTTCTGCGGGAAGAGGCCGCGCTTCATCTCCATGCTCGAGACGTTGCCGGCGTAGAACTCATCCTCCAGAAATTTCTGGATTACCCACGGGTCGATCGTATCGCCGCAGGTAAAGATATCCACGGCCGCGTAACCGTACTCCGGCCACGTGTGGATCGCTACGTGAGACTCCGCAATGACTACAGCACCGCTGACGCCGTGCGGACTAAAGGTGTGGAATGTGTCTGAAACAATGGTTGCACGCGACAAACGTACCCCTTCGAGAAGAATCTCGCGGATACGTTGCTCACTGTTGAGGACGTCCCGGTCACAGTCGTAGAACTCGACCAGAATCTGTCTTCCAAGTGCTTGCATTGACTACCCTCCTGTAATTAGCACCCCCCGCGCTGTCACCCGCGGAGAAACATTGTATGTGTCAGCGTCCCGACAAGCGGAACATCCACCCATACAACCGCAGTCCTGGTGAAGGAAGGGTAGGGAGCGTGCCCCAGGCGTGGGACAGGATCGCTCCGGTAGCTCAATCACCAGCCGCTAGCGCGTACCGTTCCATAGACCGGCATGATGCGTCTGAGCGTTTTGTTTACGCGGCATTGGGATTCCGGCATCATCCCGGTGACAGCGAGACGAGTACCGAAAGGCATTCAGATTGTAAAAGTACTGCTCTGCATAAATGAGGCGCAATCAGCGCGCCTCGTGAATTAACACCCGGGAAGACCCGCGAAAATGCAAAGCGGCGCTCGAACCTTGTGATAGGAGTGGCGGTTCCGATTCTCGAAAGCTTTCAATAGCGGCGCCGCCTGATGTTTCGGCCGTGATGGGATCGTTGAGATTCCGACGGAGCTTTGGATCTTGATTTCCAGCCAGAAACAGCCACTTGTGCGGATGACGCGAAGCCGTTAGAACTCTGGATGAACTCATTGCCCGTGGCCGCGTACCTGCTTTATCTTGGGCGTCTTGCGCAAAAAAAGCGCCGATCCCGTAGCTCAGTTGGTAGAGCAACTGACTTTTAATCAGTGGGTCGCAGGTT
>CAZRTY010000275.1:0-3032 GCA_964603055.1 uncultured Rhodothermales bacterium
CTCGTTGAGGAGCAATGCACGCCGGATGGCAACTTCCCGACCGTCGTCTATCCGAATCCGGAAGAGGAGGAGGCGATGACGATGGCGCTCGACAAGGCGCGTGAAATCGATGCCGACCTCGTCCTCGCAACCGATCCCGATGCCGACAGGGTGGGCATCGCGATCAAGGACGACCGCGGCGACTTCATCCTGCTGAACGGCAACCAGACGGGAAGTCTGCTGCTGAATTACGTGCTCGACCAGTGGCACGAGCAGGGAAGGCTCACGGGTGATGAGTACGTCGTCAAGACGATCGTCACCACGTACCTCATGGATAAGCTGGCCGCAGCGCGCGGCGTCGAGTGTTTTAACGTGCTGACGGGATTCAAGTACATCGGCGCCATAATGACCGAGCTCGAAGGCTCGCGCACATTTATCGCGGGAGGGGAGGAGAGTTACGGCTACCTGGTAGGTGAACACGCCCGCGACAAGGATGCCGTGGTGTCGTGCACCGTGATTGCCGAGATGGCCGCGTACCATCGATCCCGCGGGCGGTCGTTGTACCAGGCCATGGTCGACATGTATGTGGAATTCGGACTGTACCGTGAGAAGTTGATCTCCGTCACGAAGAAAGGGAAGGAAGGCGCGGAAGCCATCGCAGCCATGATGGAACGTTTTCGCACGGATCCGCCGGAGTCACTGGGCGGCTCGAGCATCGTCACGGTGAAAGATTACCAGGCGCAGAGCGAGTTTGATGTGCGCGGCGGTAAGTCGACGGCAATCGACCTCCCGAAATCGAATGTGCTTCAGTTTGTGACCGAAGACGGCGGCGTGGTTTCGGCGCGTCCGTCGGGCACCGAGCCGAAGATCAAGTTCTATTGCAGCGTCAATGCGCCGTTGGACTCGGCCGAGCGGTACCGTGAGGTTGCGCACGAGCTCGATTCTCGCATCGACAGTATGCTCGACGACCTCGGCGTTGCCTAAGGCGTGCTTCGAGCGTCAATCAATACTTCACTGCCTCGCACATACACTCCAGTTATCTTCGGGGCATAGCTCCTCTTCCTCCTAAAACCTTGGAAGCAATGGCACCTACAGAGCCTCTTGTCAAACATATGTACACGGCCGACCCCCGGGCGCATGTGTACGAAGGTCGCCTGTACGTCTATCCATCGCATGATATTGACGCCGGCATCCCGGAGAACGATTTCGGCGATCATTTCGCTATGGAAGACTACCACGTCTTTTCCATGGACGAAGTTGGAGGGGAGGTAGTCGATCATGGCGTAGCCATTCACGTTGATGATATCCCTTGGGCAGGACGCCAGCTTTGGTCAGGCGACTGCGCCCATCGCGATGGGATGTACTATCTGTATTTCCCCCTGAAGGACCGTACCGGCGTTTTCCGGATCGGTGTCGGTGTCAGCTCGAACCCGGCCGGACCGTTCAAGCCCGAACCGCAGCCCATCGAAGGCAGCTTCAGCATCGATCAGGCGATGTTCGAAGACGATGACGGCGAGCATTATATGTACTGGGGTGGGATCTGGGGAGGCCAGCTTCAGCGCTGGGTGACTGGCGAGTATGATCCCGATGCGCCTGAAGAGCCGGAAGGCGATGGGCCGGCGATCGGTCCGCGCATTGCTCGCATGTCCGATAACATGCTGGAGTTCGCCGAGACGCCTCGCGAGATCGTGATCCTGGATGAGAACGGCGACCCGCTCAAGCAGTCCGACAAGAAGCGGCGCTTTTTCGAAGCTCCGTGGGTGCACAAATATCAGGGCAAGTACTACCTGTCGTACTCAACGGGAGAGACCCACCTGATCGTCTACGCGGTCGGCGATAATCCGTACGGTCCGTTTACCTATCAGGGCGTCGTGCTCACGCCAGTAATCGGATGGACGACGCACCACTCGATCGTTGAGTTCAAAGGTAAGTGGTATTTGTTCTACCACGATTCGTCACTGTCGGGCGGCAAGACCTGGCTCCGCAGTATGAAGGTGGCCGACCTGCATTACAATGACGACGGATCAATCGTCACGATCGACGGCTTGCGTGGCGTCGAAGACGAAGAGCTGCGGAAGCTCGTCAGCGCCTGACGTTGAGATATCCTGTGGGTGGTTGCGTAGAGAGCCGGGGTCCGCATTGGACTTCGGCTCTTTGCATTATATAAGGATCGACTTTATTGGCTGATCGACTTTTGCACCCGCTCATCCATCTCTGCGACGAGTTCCTTGAGTTCGTCCTTGTACGCAAGGAGACGCTGCGTAAGTGATGTGTCGGAGGTAGCGAGAATCTGCACAGCCAGTAGTCCCGCGTTCTTGGCCTGACCGATCGCCATGGTCGCCACAGGCACGCCTCCCGGCATCTGCACGATCGACAGCAAAGAGTCCATGCCCTTGAGGTGCCGCGTAGGTACAGGCACGCCGATGACAGGCAGCGGCGTCGAGGCTGCGATCATGCCCGGCAAGTGCGCAGCACCGCCGGCTCCTGCGATGATCACACGGATGCCACGTTCATGCGCCGTACGCGCATAGTCAGCCATTGCCTCCGGCGTCCGATGCGCGCTCAGCACGCGGGTCTCGAACGGGATGTCGAACGCAGAAAGAACGTCAGCCGCTTCACGCATGGTGGGCAGATCCGATTCGCTGCCCATGGCAATCGCGACGAGGGGAGAGGACATAACTCAGAAATGAAGTGCGCGTGGTCGTCCGATAAGGTACATACCGGCCGATACGAGTGCGCAGCCGGTTCACCGACAATTATTTCAGGCAACGCGCATTCGGTGCAACATTTGACGGAGAGCGGTGGTTGCAGAGCCTCGTTTACTAACTGTACCCGTGTCGCTCACAGAGCGAGACTGCCTGCAAGGTGTACTATACTGGACTCTTCGGGCTGGTTTTGCGTTTGAAGAGGACCAAAAAAATCTACACCTACATGCAGGGAAAAGTAAAGTGGTTCAACGCCGACAAAGGTTTCGGCTTCATTGAGCCCGATGATCGCAGTAAAGACGTCTTCGTTCACCGCAACGCGGTATCCGGCCTCGGCTGGGACGAAGG
>CAZRTY010000276.1:0-3027 GCA_964603055.1 uncultured Rhodothermales bacterium
CGGCGCAGCACATGATCCAGCCGCTCATGGATCTGCGGCCGTGCGATGCACTGGATGAAGCCGGTTTCGTCTTCGAGTGTGATGAAGACGACGCCGTTGGCCGTCGGCGGGCGCTGCCGCAGCGTGACGATGCCGGCAATGGTAATCACCGGGCCGGTATCGTAGCCGTTGAGTTCCCGCACGGGCACATCCCGCCCGAAGCGCCAGCATGTCTCGACGCTGCGGATCTCCAGATCGGTCAGGTGCCGCCGGATGAGCGTCATCGGATGGATGCGCGCCGCGCCGTGCGTCTGATAATCCCACGAGAGCTGTTCAGCCGGCTGCATCGGCGCCAGTGAAGGCAGATGCTGCGGTGCGAAGTCCATCGTACCAAAGAGCGACGCCGTGGTATTTCGCTCCCGCTCCTTCAGCAAGCCGACCTGCCAGAGGGCGTCACGGCTCGAGCCTCCGGCAAGGCGGTTGAGCGCGCCCGACCTTGCGAGCGATGTCAGCACGTCGATGCTGAGGGGCACGCGGTCGTACAAATCGAGAATGTTCTCGAACGGACCATCGAGCCGCGCATGGACGATTCGTCTCGCATCTTCCTCTTTCAGATTGCGAACCGATGTCAACGGCTTGCGGATGGCGAGCTTGCGGCCGGATCGCTCGACGTCAAACCGCACGCCCGACCGGTCGATGCACGGCAGCAGGGTCTCGACGCCATGCCGCCGCGCTTCCTCTTCGAGGCTCATCTGATTGTACATCCCCGGCCGGTGCTGCATCAATGCAGCCATGAACGGCGCCGGGTAATGCGTCTTCAAATATGCCGATTGATAGACCGTCAGCGCGAACGCCGCGGCGTGGCTCCGGCAAAACCCGAATCCCACAAACTTCGCCACCTTGTCAAAGACGTGCTGAGCGGTTTCCTCATCGATTCCTCGGCCCATCGCGCCCGCAACAAACGTTTCACGCATCCCTTCCATTTCGCCGGGATCGCGGAACTTCGACATGAGCGAGCGAAAGGCGTCAGCCTCCCGGAGGCTCATCCCCGCAAACTGATGCGCCACCTCGAGCACCTGCTCCTGAAACAGGATGATGCCGTAGGTATCGCGCAGGATGGGTTCGAGGGATGGATGGTCGTAGCGGACGGGTTCGAGGCCGCGCCGGCGCCGGACGTACGGGTTGACCATGCCGCCCTGGAGCGGGCCCGGCCGGAAGAGCGCGATCTCGGCGATCAGGTCGTCGAAGACGTCGGGCTGGTTGGCCGCCAGCAGGTGAAGCTGCCCGTGCGATTCGATCTGGAAGACGCCGACGGTGTCGGAGGCGCGGATGAGGTTGAACGTCCGCACGTCGTCGAGCGGAATGGTGTCGAGGTCGAACTCCGGGTCGATGTGGCGGTGGATCATCTCGTCGGCCTCGCTGATCGTCGAGAGCATGCGCAGGCCGAGGACATCCAGCTTGACGAGGCCGAGCGCTTCGACGTCGTCTTTGGAAAACTGCGCCACCTTAACGCCGTTCGCCGACGTCTGCACCGGTGTAAAATAGCAGAGCGGCTTACGCGAGAGGATCATCCCGCCGGAGTGCAGCCCCAGATGGCGCGGGCATCCTTCGAGCCGGGCCACCATGTCGATGAGCACATTGACGAGCGGCGCATCCGACGATGTGCCGAGTGCCTGCGAGATCGCCACGCGGTGGTCGTGCACGCGGCTGCAGCGGCTGTGCGACACCGCCTTCGACAGCCGATCGACGACTTCCAGCGGCCAGCCGAGCGCCTTGGCCACATCCCGCAGCGCCGAGCGCAGCCGGTATGTCACCAGGTTCGCCGTCATCGCAGTATGCTCGATGCCGAAGCGCTCTTCCATCCACGCGATGATCTCGTTGCGGCGGTCGCTCTCGAAGTCGACATCGATATCCGGCGTGCCTTTGCGTCCGCCGTGCAGGAAGCGTTCGAAGAGCAGATTATGCCGCACCGGATCGACGGCGGTTATTCCCAACAGATACGCCACGATGGAGTTTGCCGCCGAGCCCCGGCCCGCGCAGCGGATGCCCCGCCTTCGCGCCTCCTCCACGACTTCCGTCACGACGAGAAAGAAGTCGGCCAGATCGAGTCCGTTGATCGTTTTCAGCTCATGCTCGAGTTGCCCCGAGGCCTGCGCGCGTTCTTTCGGCGGGTATTTCTGCGCGATGGCGGCTCGACACCGCCGCATGAGGACCTCCGCCGCCGTCTCGCCCTCCGCCAGCTTCGCGCCGGGCGGCGTGATGTGTTCGGCCAGCAGTTCAACGCCGCTGCACGCTTCGGCCACCTCGGCCATGCCTACAAAGGCTTCTTTGTATGGGATGAGCTTCCGCAGCTGGGCTTCACTGCGGAGGTGCCGCTCGGCGTTGCGCGGGCGCTCGGGGTGGGAGTCGAACACCGTGATGCCGTGGCGCACGCACGTCATGAGGTCGTGCAGGGCATAATCTTCGGGCGCGGCGTAGAGCACATCGCCCGTGGCAACGAGGCGGATGCCTTGCTCGCGGGCCAGCCGCACCAGGTGCTGCATCCGACGCCGATCACCCGGGTTGCCGTGATGCGTGAGTTCCACCGAAAGCCTGCTTCCGAAGATCTCTTTCAGCGTTCCGAGCCACGCGCGGGCATCGGCCATCCGGCGATCGTCGACGAGTCGCCAGAGGCGTCCGCCGGTTGTGGCTGTGAGGCAATACAGGTCGTCGCCAAACGTCTGTAATGCTTCCTTTGCGGGCATCGTCTGCTGATAGAGCGCCGTCAGCATCCGGCACAGATTGGCATAGCCCTCGAGGCTCGACGCCAGCAGCACGAGCGAGCCCAGATCCTCGTCTCCATCCGCGCCGAGGTCGACCTCCGAGCCGAAGATCGGGCGGATGCCGTGCCGGCGGCACGCCTTCCCGAATCGCACGGCGCCATAGACGCCCTGGCGATCGGTGAGTGCGAGCGTCTTGATGCCCAGCGCCGCCGCCCGCTCGACCAAAACCTCCGGCGAAGAGCCGCCCTCCTGGAAAGAGAACCAGGATTTGGAGTGGAGTTCGGAG
>CAZRTY010000277.1:0-3011 GCA_964603055.1 uncultured Rhodothermales bacterium
GTCGGGCGTCGGCATTGCAGCTTCCCCAGCGGGTCTTCATCCGTCTGATTCGTACGTCGCCGACCGTCTCGCCCACCAGGGGCTCCCATTTCGCGAGCAGCGGAGGGATCAGCGCACGAAGCTCGCGCCGGTACCAGCGCTGCAGGGTGGCCTCGCGGCGGTCGCGATCACTCCCCGTCGGTACGCGAAGCTCCATCGTGGCTTTGTTGACCAGACGCACGCCCTGCCTGCCCGCACCCTCCTTCACATCCAGCAAGTATCGGCGACCCAGAAAGTAGTGGCTCTCGCCGGTGACCATTTCACGCTGAGACTGCCGATCCTGCGCTGCGAACTCTTTCTGTTTGCGGCGAATCCATCCGAGGCGCGACACCACGGCCAGCCGCACGGCTTCGTCGTCGAGCGACCGCGGTGCTGCCACCCGGACTCGACCCTCGGGCGGATAGACGCCGACGTGAAGGTTCTTGATGTCCTTGCGGACGACTTCGACTGACGTGCCGCTCACCTCGATGTTGTGTCGATCAGTACTCACGCTGTGCCTTCACGATCTCGAAAATTGCATCCGCAAGCCCATCTGCGTCAGGAAGCACCGCCTCTATGGCATTCCGCACTTCACGTTCTTTGAATCGATTGCCTCGCCAATCGGCTTTCTTGACCCGGCGGATGGCTTTATCGATTGCGAGCGCCATTTTCTCACGGCTCCCGCCGGGGTAGGCCTTTGCCATTTCGATCACACCCTGATCGAAAGTCCGCTCCAGGTTGTCGTACAACGCACGCAGTGGCCCCGAGTTGATCTGCGTCGGATAATCCGACAGTGTTTCGGGCTTCTTTACCTGCCGCGTTAGGTCGACGATCTCTTTCAAGTACGCCTGGTAGTTGAGCGCCTCCTTACGGCGTTGCTCGATCAGGGCATCGAGCAGATGCGACATATGCTCGTAGTACTTCGGGTTGACGGCCATCTCGTCGATGATCAGCCGTCGAACGTTGTTCTCGATGGTCTCGGCCATCGCCTCTTTATCCTTGCGGACACCCGAGGGAAGCGATTCAACAGCATCCTCGCCACGCTCAACGATCAGTTCCACCAGCGTCAGGTCATCAAACGCGGAAATCTTCTCGCTGTCTTCGGCGCGGATATAGGTGTCGAGCAGATGGCGCATCGCCGGCTCGAACATCTTCATATCCACGTAGTCGCCGCTGGCGAGCTTGACTTCAAGCCGGATGTTCTCGTAATGCTCCACCTCGGCCTTGATCGATGCCGTCTCGGCAGTCGTGTAGCCGGCCGCCTGCATTTCGTTGGCGAGGTTGGCGTACGCGCGCACGTAGGCCGCCACCAGCTTGTAAAGACCGACACGCTTCGGCTCGTTTTCCTTGAGCTGCACGGCATTACCACTTTCGGCCGCGCAGAAGTAATGCAGAAAAGCTGTGCGGTCCTGTGGTGGCGCCACCGGCTCGCACAGGGCTTTGACTGCTTCTCGCGCCTCTTCCAACCGCTCCAGGCCCTGTTGCAAACGGTCCTTTAAGAGGCCGTCCACGTCTTCCTGATCGTAACCTGCAAAGGCTTCGCCGGTGTAGTCCTGAATGGATTCTTCGAGCGACTTAAAGAGGTCTTTGTAGTCGACGACGTAGCCGTATTCCTTGTCCTCGCCGTCAAGTCTGTTCACGCGGCAGATCGCCTGGAACAGGCCGTGATCTTGCATCTTCTTGTCGATGTAGAGATACGTGGCCGGCGGTGCATCGAACCCCGTAAGCAGCTTGTCGACCACGATCAACAGCTTCATCTGGCCGGGCTGCTCGATGAAGCGCTTCTTTACCTCTTGCTCGAACTGCTCCACCTTGTACATCGCCGTATCCTCCGGCTCGTTGAAGTGGCGCGCCAGCATTCGACGGTAAATGTCGTAACGTCGCAGCTTCTCGGTCATGCCTTCGCCGCTTTCTTCGCCCTTGATATCGCCGGGACCGGGCCGGTAGGAGGTTACGATAGCGCACTTACCGCCAAGGTCGGTCTGCTCAAACATCTCATAAAAGCGGCATGCCGAATGGATGCTGTCGGATACCAGGATCGCATTGCCGTGACCGCTCTGCAATCGGTCTCGCGTCGCCATATCCATCAGGATATCGGCAACGATCTTCTCGAGGCGGTCGCGCGATGAGAGAACCTTCTGCATCGTTCCCCAGCGCTGCTTGAGTTGGGCTCGAGCAACGTCGGTGAGCCCCTGCGTCTTCAGGTCGAACCACTTGTCGACTTTTGCCGGCGACGTGATGCTCTGGTCGATGTCGCGAGCCTCGTAGCGCAGGTCGAGCACCACCCCGTCTTGCACCGCCTCATCATACTTGTAGGTGTGGATGTACGGGCCGAATGTTTCGATCGAGCGGCGCTTGTCACTCTTCAGAAGCGGCGTGCCGGTAAAGCCGATCAGCATCGCGCCCGGCAGAAGCGTCTTCATCGCCTCATGCAGCTTGCCCGACTGGGTGCGGTGGCACTCGTCTACGAAGACGAAGACCTCGCCCTTGGCACGGAAGCCCGGCGGCAGATGACTGTGGATGTCATCGAGGAACGCGTCGACGTCGCCCTCTTCCGAGCGGCCGAACTTGTGTATCAGCGAGCCGATCAGCCATTCCTCGCCGGCATTCAGAACCCGCACCAGGTCTGCGCCGCTCGTCGTGCGGTGGATATCCTCGTTGACACCCTTGAATACCTTCTCGATCTGTTCGTCCAGCTCGGTGCGATCGGTGATGATCAGCACGCGGCCGTCCTTCACATTCTCACGGACCCACTTGGCCAGCCACACCATCGTCAGGCTCTTGCCGCTGCCCTGAGTGTGCCAGATAATGCCACCTTCGCGCTGCCGCACCCGGTCCTGAGCCGTGCGCACGCCGAAATACTGATTGTGCCGGCAGATCTTCTTAACGCCGGCGTCAAAGACCAAGAAATCATGGACGAGCTCGAGCAGCCGTTCTTTGTTGCAGATCTGGCCCAGCTCACGCAGCAGCAGGTTGTCGCCCGCCTGTGGGTG
>CAZRTY010000278.1:0-2951 GCA_964603055.1 uncultured Rhodothermales bacterium
GCTTCCCTTCACCAAAGACTCGCGGTGCCGCGACGAAACGGCAGCGGGTGCCGTACGTTCTCGTCGCATGCCGCCCGACTTTGCGGCCGTCTCACTATTTCCGCGCCGTACGTCTGCCATCTGTATCGGTATTATGTCTATCGATCTCTCGCCCACCGACCGCTTTGCCGACCGTCACATCGGTCCGTCTCCCTCCGAAATCGAAGAGATGCTTCGTGTGGCCGGCGCCGAGTCGCTCGACGACCTCGCCGACCAGACCATTCCCGTATCCATCCGCACGGAGCGCCCGCTCGATCTGCCGCCGGCGCTGACGGAGCACGAACTGCTGGCGCGAGCCGCTGAGCTCGCCTCCCGCAACCAGGTCTACCGGTCGTTCATCGGCACGGGGTACCACGACACCCACATGCCGCCGGCCATCCAGCGCAACATCCTCGAGAATCCGGGATGGTACACGCAGTACACCCCGTACCAGGCCGAGATATCGCAGGGCAGGCTCGAGGCGCTGCTCAATTTCCAGACGATGCTCATCGACTTGACGGGCCTCGAGATCGCGAACGCATCGCTGCTCGATGAGGCGACGGCCGCCGCCGAGGCGATGATGATGCTCCATCGAGTATCGAAGCGGGACGGCAGTGACACGTTTTTCATCTCCGAAGACTGCCATCCGCAGACGATCGAAGTCGTGAGGTCGCGTGCGGCCCACATCGGCGTTGAAATCGTCATTGGCGATCATCGCTCGTTCGAGTTCGACGAGCAGACCTTTGGCGCGCTGGTGCAGTATCCCGCAAGCGATGGCGCCGTCTACGACTATCGTGATTTCTGCGCGCAGGCACACGACGCCGGCGCGTACGTGGTCGTCGCGGCCGACGTTCTGAGCCTGGCGCTACTCGAAGCTCCGGGCACGTTCGGCGCGGACGTGGCTGTTGGCTCGACGCAGCGTTTTGGCGTGCCGCTCGGCTACGGCGGTCCGCATGCCGGCTACATGGCCGCGCGCGAGGCGTTTAAGCGGCAGATCCCTGGCCGGCTGATCGGCGTGACTGTCGATGCCGACGGCAACCGCGCACTTCGAATGGCGCTGCAGACGCGTGAGCAGCACATCCGCCGTGAACGTGCGACATCCAACATCTGCACCGCTCAGGTGCTGCTTGCGGTGATCGCAGGCGCATACGCCGTCTACCACGGTCCGGAGGGTATCAAGCGCATTGCAACGCGCGTCCATGAGCTGACTCGCGTGCTTGCGGAAGGATTGACGAAGCTGGGCCACCGCATCCGGCACGACCAGTATTTCGACACGCTTCGTGTGGATGTGGAGGGAATCGCGCCGGAGGATGTGCTCGAGTCGGCGGACGATAACCGGATCAACCTGCGTTCCTTCGACGATGGCAGCTTTGGGATCTCGCTCGACGAGACGGTCTCCGAAGACGACCTCGATACGCTCTTCGCCGTATTCGACACCGGCCGCGATGAACCGCTCGAAGCCATCGATGTGGCGGGCGAGCTCGATCCGGGGTACCGCGGCATCATGGCCCGTAGCACCGACTATCTGACGCATCCCGTCTTCAACTCGTATCACTCCGAGACCGAGCTGATGCGCTACTTGCAGCGGCTGGCCGCGCGTGATCTCTCCCTCACCACGAGCATGATCCCCCTCGGTTCATGCACCATGAAGCTGAACGCGGCAGCCGAGCTGTTCACCATCACTATGAACGGCTTCAGCCGCTTGCATCCGTTCGTGCCGGTCGAACAGGCCGAAGGATATCATGTGATGATGGACGAGCTCGCCGCATGGCTCGCTGAAATCACGGGCTTTGCCGGGACGTCCTTGCAGCCGAATTCCGGAGCATCCGGTGAGTACGCGGGGCTGCTCGTCATCAAAGCGTATCACGAAAGCCGGGGAGAGGGGCATCGCAACATATGCCTCATCCCTCGCTCGGCGCACGGCACGAACCCGGCCAGCGCGGTGATGTGTGGGATGAAGGTCGTCGTTGTCGACACCGAGGACAACGGCAACATCAGCGTCGACGACTTGCGGCGGAAAGCCGAGCAGCACGGCGATAACCTCGCGGCGCTGATGGTCACCTATCCGTCAACGCACGGCGTCTTCGAGCAGGAGATCCGCGAGATCTGCCGCATCATCCACGAGCACGGTGGCCAGGTTTACATGGACGGCGCCAATATGAACGCGCAGGTCGGGCTCTGCCGTCCGGGCGAGTTCGGGGCCGACGTCGCGCATCTGAACCTGCACAAGACGTTTTCCATCCCGCACGGCGGCGGTGGACCTGGTGTCGGTCCGATTTGCGCGGCTGAGCACCTGCTGCCGTTCCTGCCGTCGCATCCGGTTGTGGAAACCGGCGGCGAGAACGCCATCGGCGCGGTGGCCGCTGCTCCGTACGGCAGCGCCAACATCCTGCTCATCTCCTGGGCCTACATCGCCATGATGGGCGCCGACGGACTCAAGAAAGCATCGCAAGTGGCCGTGTTGAATGCCAACTACATGGCCACGCGGCTCAACGAGGGGTTCGAGATTTTGTATCGGGGGAAGAACGAGCGCGTGGCGCACGAATTTATCGTCGACCTTCGTCCGTTCAAGCGGGATACCGGCATCGCCGAACTGGACGTGGCGAAGCGGCTGATGGATTACGGATACCACGCTCCGACGATGTCATTCCCGGTGGCGGGCACGATCATGGTCGAGCCGACAGAGAGCGAAGCCAAGGTCGAACTCGACCGGTTCTGCGATGCGCTGATGTCGATTCGGGACGAGATGGAGGCGGTGCGATCAGGCGCTGCCGATGCCGAGGATAACGTGCTTAAGAATGCCCCGCACACGGCGTTGATGGTGGTCTCGGATACCTGGGATCATCCATACGGACGCGAGCAGGCGGCATTCCCTGCGCCGTGGGTCCGCGAGCACAAGTTCTGGCCGACCGTCCGCCGCGTCGACGATGCCT
>CAZRTY010000279.1:0-2941 GCA_964603055.1 uncultured Rhodothermales bacterium
GACGGTTGTATTTGCGCGCGAGGTCGAGCGGGAAGTCAACCACGGGATGCATGTAAAGCCTCTTTGCGATTGAACGCGGGATAACGAGCGAGTCGGCGGGAGGGACGCTCCCAAGAGACCAAGTAAGGGCGCCGCGCCGGATCAATCCGCCAGTCGAATCCTTGCGACAATGTGGGGGAATCCCCGCCAGTCAGTTCTTTATCGCCCGCCAGTCAGTTCCTTAATTAAGCATGATGCGCCAGCGTCGCACCCGAGGCTGATACCGTTGAGCGCAACTTGCCCGAATTGTCATCGTTTGTTGACAAACGACTGGATTAAACTGCGATGCGCACCTACACATTTATCGTCGAACGTGACCCTGACACCTCCCTCCTCGTCGGTTACGTCCCCGGATTCCCTGGCGCACATTCACAGGCATCAACGCTTGACGAGTTGCAGGTGAATATGCGCGAGGTCATCGAAATGCTGCTGGAAGACGGTGAACCGCAATTCGAGACTGAGTTCGTCGGGACGCAGCTCGTCTCGGTATCGGCGTAGGCGTAAGCATGGGGAATGTGCCCGTCCTCTCTCCTCAGCAGGTTGTTCGATTACTCGAAAAGCTGGGACGTATCGGGGTGCGCCAACGTGGTTCTCATAAGCAGTTTCGGCATGAGGACGGGCGGGCGACTACCGTGCCGTTTCATAAAGGTCGCGACATTGCTCCGATGTTGCTTCGAAGAATCGCGCGTGACGTGGGCATGACGGTAGACGAATTACTGGGCCGCTGAAATTCCTGGTTGACATGAGTCACGAGACTCAGCCTTTAGCAAGACACTTCTCGTAAAACTCCAGCGTTCTCCGTGCGATAGCACTCCATGCGAACTGCTCCTCAACGCGGGCACGAGCGGCATCAGCCATCGTCCGCAGGCGTTCTTCGTCATACAGAAGCTCGTTGATGGCGCGGGCAAGGTCTTCGGAGAAGGCACGCGGACTGACCGGCTCGAAGTCGGTTTCGCCACGTGCTTCGAATGCTACCAGACGTCCCGTTTCACCATCGGTAACGACTTCGGGGATGCCACCGACCCTGGATGCGACGACCGGTGTCTCGCACGCCATCGCTTCGAGGTTGATGATGCCGAATGGCTCGTAAACCGACGGGCACACGAAGATGGTCGCGTGGCTGTACAATATGATCACCTCTTCGCGAGGCAGCATCTTCGATATCCAGATGATGTCATGCTTCGACGCCCGCCGTGCCTCGTCCACCAGCGTTGTCATCTCGCGCTCGATCTCAGGCGTATCCGGCGCGCCGGCGCACAGCACGATCTGGATGTCCTGGTCGATGTGTCTGATTGCCCGCACCAGGTGCAGGATCCCCTTCTGCCGCGTGATCCTTCCCACAAAAAGAATGAACCGCCGGTCCGGGTCGATGCGATGCCTCTTCAAGACCGCCGGATTGAACTTCGGCCGGTACTCATCGGTGTCGATCCCGTTGGGGATGACCTCGATGCGCTCGTGTGGCACGCCGTACAACTCGTGGACATCCTCTTGCATCGACTTCGACACCGCGATGACTCCGTCAGCGTTCTGATAGGCCGTGCGCTCAACCCAGGTCGATGCGTTGTAGGCCGTACCCAGTTGCTCCTGCTTCCATGGCCGATGCGGTTCGAGCGAGTGCGTCGACAAAATTAACTTCGCACCGCTGAGCTGCTTCACGAGGCATCCGGCCAAGTGGCTGTACCACGTGTGGCCATGGACGATGTCGGCGTCGCCCACACTGCCCGCCATCATCACGTTGTTCATCATCGTCTCGATGAACTTACGATGCCGTGGATCGGCCGCCGGCACGTCCGCACTCGGCTCAAATCCACGGACGTGCAGGTTCTTTTGTTCGATGCGCTGGTCCCCAAAACTCAATACCCGAATGTCATGCTGATGGTTATCGAGCCGGGCGAGCTCCCTCGTCAGATATTCGACATGTACGCCGGCACCGCCGTAGACATTTGGCGGATATTCGTTGGTTAACACCGCGATTCGCATCAGTCTCGAAGTAGCTTTAGGGATCGGTGGATGAGCCGGAAGGAACGCCATTTTGAGGCGAATTTGTATAATACCGCCGGCACCGCGCCAGTTCTCCTGTGGATGTCGCGCAATCGTTGAATAATGAATGACCTGCAGCAGCGTTAGTTAACGCGCCTTCTCGAACTGCTTTGTCCGCACCTATGATCACCCTCGTTCTCGGCAAGAAGTCGCCGCCGCGCGATCGGATCGAGCGTATTGCCCGCGAGCGCAGTCACGATGTGTATCTGGCCGAGGAGCCGGCCGATGCGGAGCGTTTGCTGCATGATGTGTCGCCGTCGCTCGTGGTGATCGCCGGTCTCAGCAAGCGGTATCGTAGGTGGGCACAGCAGATCCGGCAGTCGCGGCGGGGGCAGAACCTCATTCTGTTGATTGTGATGGAGCGGAAGGAGAAAGATTACCTTCCGAAGCTGCTCGAGGCAGGCGCCGACGATTATGTTCTGGGAACGAGAACGGATGATCGTCTACATGCACGGCTCGCCTTCGTCGAACAGAAGATCGACGTCGTCAAGCATCGGTGGGTGGCCGAAGATCAGCTTGAGGTGCGCGCGCGCCAGCAGGCGGCCGTTGCAGAACTCGGGCACCGGGCGCTGGCGGGCGGGGGCGTCGATGATGTGATGAACTATGCCGTCACGCTGACCGCCGAGACGCTGAACGTTGAGTATTGCAAGGTGCTCGAACGATCGGGCGTGGGCGATGGCCTGCGGCTTCGTGCAAGTGCAGGCCGCGGTCGCCAAGAAAATGCAGACCCCGATGCTTCGGAGCCGGCGGATTCTGTCTCAGGGCTGAGCGTGGCTATCGCGGGCGAAGAACAGTCGTTCGGCGTGCTGAGCGTGCAGACGTCGCAACAACGCACCTTCACCGAAGACGACATCAACTTCCT
>CAZRTY010000280.1:0-2941 GCA_964603055.1 uncultured Rhodothermales bacterium
TTTGTGTGTGCGATATCTCAGCCACCGTCGGGCTATCCCAATCAGCCACTTCGCATCAGCTCAGGGTACTACGGGATCGCGGGCTCGTCTCTTCGGAACGGGAGGGACGTATGGTCTACTACAGTCTCGACGACGATCACGTTGCTCACCTTTACCAGCAGGCGCGGGACCACATTACCCACGTCTACGCCGGTACCAACGACACTTTGGTGGCATGATGGAGCAAGCCGTAGTGGGTCCGTCGGCGAGTCGCTTCCCGCTGCCCGCCTTGATCAGAAGCTGTGCGGAGTGCCGCGACCTCTTCGACCATGCCCTGCGTTCGACCGTGGGCATAATCTCCGTTCGGATCGATGATCGAGCGGAGGAACTGCTCGTAGAATTCGACGCCTCGGAAACCAGTGCTTCGGAAGTAGAACGAAGCGTGGCGGGTGCATGGGAAGAAGTGCGCTCGAAATACGTGCGCGAGACACTGCAGATCAAAGGCATGCATTGCAATGACTGCGCGCGGTCTCTGCAGGGTGGCGTTCGGCAGCTCGGAGGAGTCGAGGACGCGCTGGTCAACTTCGCGGGCGGTACGATGTCCGTTGCGTACGATGAGCACGTCGTCGATCTCGATGCGATATCTCGGCGAGTGGGCGAGTTCGGCTATGAAGTCGAGCATAACCACGAGGAAGCGGATGCACCGGAGGAGGGGCGGGGAGCGGTTGTAAGCTTCCTGCAGAGCCCGCAAACGCGTCTCACGCTGGCATCGGGCGCCTTGACGATTGTCGGCGGCGGCCTGTATCTAACTGCTGCGCCGGCAATCGGGTCGACCCTGCTCTTCGTGGCGGCCATCCTGCTCGCGGGCGTCCCTTTATCGCGGAAGGCGCTGCTAAACCTGCGCGTGAACCGGCATCTCGACATCAATGCCTTGATGACGATTGCCGTCATTGGCGCGGCGGCGATCGGGGAGTGGTTCGAGGCGGCAACCGTGGTGGTACTCTTCTCGCTCGGCGAAGCGCTCGAAGGGTTCTCGATGGATCGTGCAAGGCGCTCCATCCGGTCGCTCATGGGCCTTACGCCAAAGAATGCATTTGTCATTCGGGATGGGAGGGAGGTCTCCATTTCCGTTCGAGACATCGTCTCGGGCGACGTCCTCGTCGTACGGCCCGGCGATAAGATTCCCGTGGATGGCGTTGTTGATGTTGGATCTTCAGCCGTCAATCAGGCTCCGGTGACGGGAGAAAGTATCCCGGTTGAGAAGGAGCCGGGAGATGATGTTTATGCCGGCACGATCAACGGTGCAAGCGGGCTTCGTATACGGGCCACGCGCGCCGCAAAGGACTCCACCATCGCGCGGATCATCCACATGGTGGAGGAGGCCCAGTCTCAGAAGGCTCCTACGCAGCGTTTCATTGATGTTTTCGCGCGCTACTATACGCCGGCCGTCGTGGCTGCCGCCGCTTTGATTGCTGTCGCTCCGCCGCTTTTCCTGGGCGGCTGGCTCGACTGGTTGTACCGCGCGCTCGTTTTACTCGTTATAGCGTGCCCGTGCGCCCTCGTGATCTCCACCCCGGTCACCATCGTCTCGGGCATCTCTGCAGCTGCTCGAAATGGAGTGCTGGTCAAGGGTGGCGCCTACCTCGAGGCGCTGGGTAAACTTCGCGCGCTTGCCTTCGACAAAACAGGCACGCTTACCAAGGGCGAGCCAAGCGTCGTAGCCGTTACCCCTCTGAGAGATGGAGTTGACGAAAACACTGTCCTGAGATTGGCGGCCGCCGCTGAGCGATACTCCGAGCACCCGATAGGAGCGGCGATTGTCAGAGCCGCTGAGCAGCGAGGCGCGAATGATCTGGTCGTCGACGCGCCTGATGTTAAGGTGCGAAGTGGACGCGGAATCGAGGCCATGGTCGGGGGGAAGAGCGTTCGCGTGGGGAGCCGGCGGTTTGTTTTTGACGGCCGTCCCGATGACAGCATCGAGTCGGAGATCGTTCGTCAGGAGCAGGCGGGGAATACAACAGTCATTGTGACCGTCGACAGCGTACCACTGGGGCTCATCGCTGTGGCCGATGAGCTGCGGCCTGAGGCAGCCCGCGCCGTTCAGTCTTTGAGGGACGCAGGCGTCAACGATATCGCCATGCTGACGGGTGATAGAAGGGACGTCGCAGATGTTATCGCTCGGCAGGCGGGGATCGACGAGGTACATGCTGAACTGTTGCCGCATGAGAAGGTCGACGCGGTGGCGGCGATGCTCGAGCGTCATTCGGCTGTCGCCATGGTCGGCGACGGCATCAACGATGCGCCCGCCCTCGCGCGTGCCACCGTAGGCATCGCGATGGGCGCGGCCGGCACGGAGACGGCGCTCGAGACGGCCGACGTCGCGCTTATGGGCGACGATCTCGAGCGGGTGGGCTACGCCATTAAGCTGTCTCGCTGCACCCGCGATATCATCGTCCAGAACATCGTCCTCGCCCTCGGCATCAAGGTGGTGATCTTCGGGCTGGCCGTTGCCGGCGAGGCCACGCTCTGGCAGGCAATCTTCGCCGATGTAGGCGCCTCCCTCATCGTGATTTTGAATGGGATGAGACTGCTGCGGAAGGGCGGCACGCGTGTCTGATCCAGATGAGCCCCATCTCCCAAAACAAAAAGCCCTCTTCGGAATCACCTGCTGGAGGCTCCGAAGAGGGCTTCGTCATGTACCGCGTACGGGATTCGAACCCGTGTTACCGGCGTGAGAGGCCGGCGTCCTAGACCCCTAGACGAACGCGGCGTTTTAAATGGGCCCTCTATTACATGAAGCACGACGGCTGGTTTCGGGTTGATGGATTCTCCGAAATGAACCTCCAGCGAATCATCACCCGCCATCTCCGGTAGAAGGCCCGCACGTTTGTTAATCCATTCGAAAACCTACCCTCATGTCCCTTATCACACGGACGAGCCGTGGCCTGGCGCTTGCCATGGC
>CAZRTY010000281.1:0-2939 GCA_964603055.1 uncultured Rhodothermales bacterium
ACCTGGTCGAGCGTGAGCGACGGGCGGTCGTGCTTTGGCTCCCACTCGGTAAATCCGCCAATCACCAACCCGCCGATGCGGTCGAGGACGCCGGCGAGTTGAAGGTGCGCGAGTTGGCCGTCAATCTTATAGGGCTCTTCCCCAACCTCCTCCAGAAACAGAATCGCGCCATCGAGATCAGGCAGGAAAGGCGTCCCAATCAGGCGTGATATGAGCATCAGGTTGCCGCCGATAAGCGGTCCCTCGACCTCGCCGGGGGACATCGGCTCGAGCAACTCGCCGCCGGGCCCGATCACATCGCCCGCGGCAGCACCGCGCGCGAGATCCCAGAAAAGCTGCTCGCTCGGATCGTGCGGATCGCTCCATTCCACCGCGATCATCGGTCCCGAAAGGGACGGCAGGCCCGACTTCGTCAGGAGCGCCAGTTGCAGCGCCGTGATGTCGCTATATCCGACGATCAGCTTCGGATGCTGCCTCGCGGCCTCGTAATCGATCTGGGGAAGGATGCGCAACGTGCCGTAACCACCGCGAACGGCGATGATCGCGGCCACATCATCCCGACGCAGAAACTGATTGAAATCGGCGACTCGGCGCGCGTCCGATCCCGCCAGATATCCATATCGCTCGAACGGTTCGTCGGGCAGGAGGACATCGTACCCGCGATCTCGCAGCGTTTGTACGCCGCGCCCGATGGTGTCCAGATCTATGGGAAGACTGGCCGGCGCAACGACGGCAATTTTGTCGCCGGGTCTGACCGGACGAGGTCTATTGAGCATATCGAGGGACGACGCCGTTAGAGATCGGAGGATGGCGGGGGCGTGTAATCCGCGTATCCGGTGGCAGGCGCGTCCGTCTCTTTCTTCTTCGCGGCTTTCCGTGCGCGATAGACGCTCGGCATCGAGACCAGCACTCCGGTAATGACACCGAGTGCAAACGTGATGAGCGTTACCAGCGCAACGGACCCTTGCATGCTGAACGGGCCAACGGCGAGGCTGGTCATATGCGGATTCTGGAGGGCGAAAACCACGGCCAGAATCGCGACTATCAGGGCGACGATTAAGGATGCGCGCATATCTGTTTGGGTGAGGTGGTTTGTCTGGGCGTGCGTGTCGGTAACATGAGTTGTCTCGGCTTACAACGGCCCGTCGGCACCGCGGCAACATACGCACGAATGAACGGGGCGTGCACGCGGCCGAATCATTGCACCAAGGTACTATTGAGGACCGATGCTTCGAAACTCAAACCTTTCGATAGTACGTCTGGATATCAGTTCTGATGCGGCGGTCACACACAGACTCAGGTGCGAGATCCGTCAAACCATTTTGATATCGCTCGCAAATCGACGCGCTTGTCGATCGCTCGGCGCCCGGTAAAGAGCCGCGTCGATGCGCTCGTCGACTCTCGTCGTGCCGACTCCACAAGTGCCGCCAGCGTAGCCCGCTCATTGCCTGTGATGTGCTCGTGCCATCGGCCGAGTTTCAGGAACGCATCCGGACGGTCGGCCTCGCGCCATGAGACGTGGATGGCCAGCGGGCACCAGGCCGCGTCCAGGATATTGGCGATCCGATCGAGCGGCGGAAAATGCAGGATGCCTTCCTCCGCCGGGTGAAGCCGGCCCTCCGGAAACAGCACGAGCACCGTCGATGGCTCGGCATGCATCAGCGACCGGGTTGTTCTTATGGTCCGAGCTCGGCGAGCCGGATGATTTATGGGGAAGGGAAGCGCGCCGGCGCTCCGAAAAAACGGGTAGCGGTCCCACTCCTGCATCCACGTCACGGCGGGGCGGTTCAGGACGCGCTTCGCGACGAGCCACGCGAGGTGCCCGTCCATGTACGTGTGGTGGTTCGGATAAAGTACCAGCGGCCGATCGGTGGGAGGGAGGACGGCCTCGCCGACAAGCCATATGTTGTGGAAGGACGTGCGCAGCCCATGCCGTATGATTCGCTCGACCGCCCAGCGGGTCAGCCGGGACGCCGTACCTGACGGTCGGGTGCGGGCGTTATTTCGTTTTGAAGTATTCAATAGAGGCTGTCTCTGGAACCAGCCGCGGTGCGCGGCCATACTGCGGCGCAGGAGATTACAGTTTACCGCCGTACTATTTTTGCTGGAGATTGTGATTTGCTGGAGATCGTGACAGATCGAATCGCCGTCCGGCCGCCCGAGCTTTTTCCGCGATGCTCGTTTCTCGCGCTGGCCGATCACGTAGATGAACTGATCCTCGGCGACACGTTTCCCTACAGTCGGCAGAGTCATCAGAACCGGACGCCCATTCGCACGCCGGATGGCCGGATGTGGCTGACGGTGCCGCTTGAGCACGGCAGCGGCGGCGTGCAGATTCGGGAAGTCCGCCCGGCGAACGAGCTCTGGGCAGGGAAATTTCAGCGATCGCTACGCTTTAATTATAGCTCGGCGCCCTTCTACGAACACTATATCCATCACCTCATCGAACTGCTATCGCAGAAGTGGACGTCGCTCGGCGAGCTGACGGTCGAAAGCACGCGCCTCATGCTGAAGCTATTCCGGATCGACACGCCGCTCACGCTCGCGTCTTCGATTCCAGGCCCTCCTAGTGGCCTAGCGGATGTCGCCGCAGCACGAAGCTCCCGGCTTGTCTCTACACCCGAAGCCGCCGAGCGCGACGAGCGGGCGGCGTCGCTGCATGAAGTCGTGTCCATCGGCAGCGCCCCGTACCGCCAGGTGTTCGCCGGATTCGAGCCCGACCTGAGCGGACTCGACCTGCTCTTCAACTGGGGACCCGAGTCCTTGCCGATGCTCCGCGAGCGCCGAATTGTTACCGCGATTGGCAAAGGACACGTGAAACCGGCCGGCTTTACCCATGTTGGTTGACACTAGCGAGCCGGAGAGTCTATATTTCCGCTCTTCACCGGTCAGGTAGCTCAGTCGGTAGAGCAATGGACTGAAAATCCATGTGTCGGGGG
>CAZRTY010000282.1:0-2928 GCA_964603055.1 uncultured Rhodothermales bacterium
CAAACCCTTCATTACCGATATCCTTCGGTAGTGGAGGGTTTTGTCGTATCCGGTTGGGTGATCTCCGTAATGACAGCAGCGAAGCAGGGCACGGATTCAGATGCCGTCAGGATGACGTACGGCGAATTGCAGAAGCGTATCGCCGACTTCATCCGGGAGTCGGCCGATGAGCTGAGTGAAGAGTCGATCGGCACATATCGACGGACGCTGAATGAGCTCGAGCGGTGGGTGCAGGCCGGAGACGGCGAGTTCCAGTTCGTGCCTGAGCAGGCCGCGGCCTATCGAGATTACCTGACGGATGAGCGCGGCCTGAGCAGCGTGTCGGTTTCGACGTATTTGACGGGGCTACGCCGGTTTTGCAGTTACCTCGTTGACATCGGCGTTCTGGATGAGAATCCGGCACAAGCCGTGCGGGGGAACGCTCGGCCGGCCAAGCACACCCGCGCCGTGCTTGAAGACGACGAGGTCGAAGCGTTGCTTGAGGTGGTTGGTGGACCGACCGCGCTGGAGAAGCGCGACGCGGCCATCGTCTACCTGATGCTCTTTGCCGGCCTCTCAGAGATCGAAGTGGCGCGAGCGGACATCGGCGACCTCGAACAGACGCTCATGGGCTGGTACCTGCACGTGCAGGGTAAGGGTCGTACTGAAAAAGACCAGCGCGTTCCGGTGGATGACGGCGTGATGGAGAAGATCCGCGTTTATCTCGACGCTCGCGGCAGGATCCGGCCGGAGCAGCCGCTGGTGGTTTCACACGGAAGGCGGTCTGAAGATAAGCGGCTGAACACACGCTCGATCCGCGGACGCATCAGTGGTCTGCTCAAGGCGGCGAAAGTTGGCCGTGAAGAAGTCACGCCGCACAGCCTCACCCACACCGCAGCGATCCTCTGGCTGAAGTCGGGGATGAGCGAGGAGGAGGTCAAGCGCCGTATGCGACACGGTACGATCGACACGACGCGCATTTATTCGCGGCAGGTCGAGGTGTGAGCCAGACGGATCGTAGTACCGTCGCGCCGGACGGTCAGGAGCGCCGCGCGCGCAAGCCACTCCCGCGGGATGCCATGAAGATTGGCGTGCTCTTGATAGCGGTGGCCGCGGCCTGCTGGGGATTGCTGGGCCCGGTCTCGCGCCTTGCGTTTAGCGAGGGCGTCTCGCCACTCGAAGTGTCGTTCTGGCGGGCCGTCATCGGTGGTGCGCTTTTCGGGATCCATGCGCTGGCAACTCGCGCGAGTCTGCCGAAGCGCCGCGATGTACCGGCGTTTATACTATTCGGGCTCGTCGGCGGCGCCTTGTTCTTCGCTTCGTACCAGCTGGCGGTGCAACAGGCCGGGGCGTCGGTGGCGTCGGTATTACTCTATACGGCACCCGTCTGGGTAACAATCGCGGGAGCGGTCTGGCTCCATGAACGGGTAACACCGGTCAAGATTGCGGCCGTCGTGATATCGCTGATCGGTGTGCTGCTGATCGGATTCGATACGCCTCCAACGGCCATCGCGGCGACGGGTATCGTCTGGGGACTCGTCGCCGGCATCAGCTATGCCTCATACTATGTGTTCGGCAAGCTGTACTTCCATCGGTATCCGTCTTCGGTTGCGTACGCGCTCGCATTTGCCATCGCGGCGATCGTCCTCTGGCCGTTCGTCGAATTCGTTCCGTTGACCGCCCGCGCGATCTTGTCGATTGCCATCATCGGCACGGCCGCGACTTATCTGCCGTACCTGATTTATGCGGCGGGACTCAAGCGGATGGAGGCTTCTCGCGCCGCGATCATCGCGATGACGGAGCCCGTTGTTGCCACGGCGCTCGGCCACTGGTGGTGGGGCGAGCGGCTCGGAATGTTGGGTTACGCCGGCGGATTACTGATCCTGGCCGGCGTGGCGGTGTCGATAATGCGCGCGGGAAAGAAGCCGATCGAGTAATCAGCCGACGGAGATCTGCAGGTTTTAATCCTCCGTTTCAAAAGCAGGATTCCACGCGACCTCCCAGTTGTGTCCATCGGGGTCCTGGAAATATCCAGCGTAACCTCCCCAGAACGTATCGTCGGCGAGCTTGATAATCGTTGCGCCTGCTTTGCTTGCCTCGTCCATGACCCGATCGACGATTGCTCGAGATGACACGTTGTGGCCGAGCATTAGACACGTTGGGTCAACGCTGCCGCTGTCAAGCCCGATGTGGTGAGAAATGCTGGCGCGCGGCCAGATTGCAAGGCGAAGACCGGGCTGAAGATCGAAGAACGCTACCGCTCCGTGCTCGAACTCCTCGCCGACAATACCCTCTGTTGGCAGGCCGAGGCCGTCACGGTAAAAACGAAGCGCCCGCTCGAGATCGGCGACGCCGAGTGTAATGACCGAGAGCCGTGGCTTCATTGGCATTGTCGCCCTCGGTTTAGATCGCCGTCCGCACCGTGAACTGGTGCAAGCCACCGAGCGTCGACCAGGAGTTGAAGGCGTAGTCGAGAAAGAACCGGTTCACCTTGATTCCAAAGCCCGCTCCTACGCCGGCCATGTCGAGACGAGCGTTCATCTTGAGGTCCTGGTGCCGCCGGTGATTATATCCGAACCGGACGTTGAACGTCTCGCTGAAGAGAAACTCGCCGCTGAAAGACAGATGACGCATGGCCGCCGAGAGGCCGTCCACGTTGGGCGGCGCGTCACCCGGCGCCTGCAGATTCGACGCTGTGACCGCGAGGAGCAGCGGTAAGTGTTCGAGGCGGTGGGAGAGTGTGAGGCGGAGATCCGTCGGCAGCCGGTCTTCCGTCGATCCAAATGAGGAGACCACGAAGCCGCCATTGCGCAGGGTCGCGCTGACCGCGGTGCGATCGTTCCCCAGCGTATACACCGCGCCAACATCCGCGGCAACGGCCGAGGCACGCTCGCCGGCGATGCCCGAAAAGACGCCATGCAATGAGATGCCGAGATTCAGCCGCGGCAT
>CAZRTY010000283.1:0-2926 GCA_964603055.1 uncultured Rhodothermales bacterium
CGCGATACCGGCTCAATGAGGCGCTCTCCCACATCTACGACCTGTTCTGGAAGGATTACTGCGACTGGTACCTCGAGCTGATCAAGCCTCCATACGGCGAAAAGCTCGACGAAGACAAGCTGGCACTCGCGATTGATATTTATGAGCGGATGCTGCTTATGCTGCACCCGTTCATGCCGTTCATCACTGAGGAGCTGTGGTGGAAGGTGCGCCCGAGGGCAGAAGGCGAAACCATCATGACGGCTGCATGGCCGACGGCTGATGTGGCCGAGACCGACGACGAAGGCGCCCGCGTGTTCGACACGATGCAGGATCTCATCTCTGCCATCCGCAACATCCGCAGTGAGTACAATGTGGCGCCGGGAAGGGAGGTGCCTGCCACCGTCAACATTGCGTCCGAAGGGAAACTGCTTTCTGCCGTTGAAGCCCACCGGCATTACTTCAAACGTCTGGCGCGGCTCGGCGACCTCGAAATTGGCATGGGCCTCGCGCGGCCGGATGCATGTGCTGCGGCCGTTGTCGGTGGCAGCGAGGTGTTCATCCCCCTCGCCGGCATGATCGACCTCGACGTCGAGCGTGAGCGGCTGCGCAAGGAGATCGCTCAGAAAGAAAAGTTTTTGACCGGCATCCAGGGGAAGCTTCGCAACGTCCAGTTCACCTCGCGTGCGCCCGAGGACGTCGTCGAACGCGAACGCGCGAAGGAACGCGACACGATTGCCGAGCTGAGCCGGCTTCGCGCCAACCTCCAGGAGCTCGAAGCCTGAATCGTACGGAACGTACGCGCGCGACGTCCCGTTTCAGAGCGGTTTCCGATCATCCCACACATTCTCCGTACAACTGTTGAAGTATTTATTGGTGATCTTGCTGCCGCTCATGATGGCCTGCGGCAGCAGCGAAGTAGACACCTTGACGCCGGATTTTGATGGGGCGGGCGTCGACATAGCCGATGCCGCGTCGACGGTGACCATCGAAGACGTTTCGTTTCAGATGATGCCGGGCGGTGAGAGGATGATTACGGGCCGCTTTGTCAATAAATCTGCGAAGAACATCGGCCGGGCGCAGCTTCAGGTGGGCCTCTACGACGAGCACAACCGATCGATCGGCATGATGCTCGTCGTGGTCGACGACGTCGGCGCTCGCAGCGAGAAAACCTTCCGGCAGCACGTAGACAGCGATGCCGAAGGTGCCCGCGTACGCTCGATCATGATGCAATAATTCTATCTTCGCCGCGCGCTTCAAACCGGCGGCTCCGCGTTTCGCGAACGACAAATATCGCCGGCGCTCCCACTCCAGCCACACCTTCGCCTCCCGCTTCCGGTAATGGAACCATCAGTACATACCTTCAAGGAATCGTTTGAGGCACTGTCGGATATCTCGTTCCGAATCAACTCTATTCAGAGTCCGGACGAACTGCTGGCCGACGTCCTCCAGATTGCGATGCAGACGCTGGACGCCGAGCGGGGATTTATCCTGCTCACATCCGACGAGTACCCGGAAGGATTCGAGGTTCGGAGCAGCAGTAACTTTACCGATCACCAGCTCGGCGAGCTCGTCAGAATATCGACAAGCGTCGTCCACGAGGTGCTGCGCGAAGGCAAGCCCGTGCTGGTGTTCGAGGCCCAGCAAGACGAACGTTATCGCGAGACGGAGAGCATCGTGCTGGAGAAGATCCAGTCGATCGCCTGCGTGCCGCTTCGCATCAAGGATCGCCAGATCGGTGCGATCTACCTCGATAGCCTGACCAAACGTACCCGCTTCACGCGAGACCATTTGCCGTTCATCCAGGCGTTCGCCAACCAGGCGGCCATCGCTATTGAGAACGTGCAGTTGTACCAGTCGCTGCGCGACGAAAACCGGCGGTTGCGGCAGGAGGTGCAGCGCGTCCATGGATTCGAAGGCATCATCGGCCAGAGCCCACGCATGCGCGACATCTTTGAGACGATGTCTCGCGTGATGGAGACGGATGCCACGGTGCTCGTGGAAGGGGAGAGCGGTACGGGGAAAGAGCTCGTTGCCCGCGCGATCCACTACAAAGGCGACCGCAGCGGTAAGCCGTTCGTGGCGCTTTTCTGTGGGAGTCTGCCCGACAACCTGCTCGAAAGCGAGCTGTTCGGCCACAAGAAAGGTTCGTTTACCGGAGCCACGACCGACAAACAAGGCCTCTTCGAGGCAGCCGACGGCGGAACGATTTTTTTGGATGAGGTCGGCGATCTGAGTCCACATCTGCAGACGGCGCTGCTGCGCGTGCTTCAGGCGGGAGAGATCAAGCGAATCGGCGAAAACAAAGTCCGGCACGTTGACGTCCGCGTGATCTCCGCCACGAACAAGCGCCTGCTCACCCTGATCGAAGAAGGGGAGTTCCGCGAGGATTTGTACTATCGTCTGAACACGATTTCGATCGAGATCCCGCCGCTGCGCTATCGGCGGAGCGACATCCCGCTGCTTGCACACCACTTCCTCGACAAGTTCGCCGTCAAGAAGCGGAGCCACATTAAGGGACTGGCCCCGGAGGCACTGGATGCGCTTCAATCGTACGCGTGGCCGGGGAACGTCCGCGAGCTGGAGAATACGATTGAGCGAGCGGTGGTTTTTGCCCGTGGCGAGTATATTCGAGTTGAGGATCTGCGCCTGCCAGATGATCAGCAAGTGGATCCGTTTGAACCCGGGATAAGCCTGAAGGAGTCTGAGCGGCGCCTTGTGCTGCAGACACTGCGCGATAACGGCGACAATATTTCTGCCACGGCGCGTGTGCTCGGCGTTTCTCGGCGCTGGCTCCATTACAAGCTCAAGGAATGGGAGATCGGAGACCGGTAGGAGATGTTCAACCCTTTGCCGAGTTGTCTCGCAGCTCGACGACCGTTGTCTATAAGGGTTATCAGCAGTCGCTCGACCGGTTCGTTCTACTCAAGCGTCTCCGTGCCGACGT
>CAZRTY010000284.1:0-2925 GCA_964603055.1 uncultured Rhodothermales bacterium
GTCGGCAGGTCGTCGCGCATTGCGGCATCGCGCAGCCACATGGCCGTGTGAGAATCCTCGCGCCCGACGGAGAGATACTCCGCCATCCCTTCCACAAGCCAAAGTGGCAGAAGGTTGAGCGAGAACGGGGCTTCATTAGACCCTGAAAAGGCGATGTCGTACTGGAACGAGTGGACGAGCTCGTGGCCGAGCACGTGGTCGGTCTCGGCATAGATGCCCGTCATCGGCATGACGACGCGCTGTTTTAGCGACTCGGTGACACCGCCGGTGCCTTCGCCAATCATACCGCTGATGACGTTCGTCTGTTGGAAGTCGGCGTCGTTGGCGTAAAAGATGAGCGGCTTTTTGTCGTTGAAGCTGCGCAGGAACGTGCGGCTGTGGCGCCGATACCAGCGCTCCGACATGCGTGCGACGTCCTGAATTTTAACCTCCTGCTCCGGATAGAAGTAGATGTCGAAGTTATCCGTGGGGAGCGTCAGAAAGTCGAACTGATCGTACTGGACCTTATTTCTGCCGAAGTATTGCGCGGAAGCGATTTCGGTGGCGACGGCGGAGACTAACAGGCCCAGAATCAGTCCTGCGGCAAAAGCGCGCGAGCGAAATGACATCGGAGGTTCCGGTTCTGATGACGGAGTGAGCAAGTTAGGGACGGCGTATCAATGCCCGATAATTCTTTCGGCCAATCGCACAGACGGCCGGCGAGCGGTTGTGCGTGCAACGTGACGCGACGTAACGACGCGGTGCATCCCGTGTTCGTTCGCATCGCGCATCATCTGTAACACTGTCTACACCATCGGTCACAGGGTGTGCCCCGGGCACCTATGTTTTTGATAACATCAACAGTCTGCTAAACGCCGTTCGGGCGGAACTCCGCAGGCGCTCAGCTTATACATCAACCGCTGTGCCACCCTATCTCCGGCGCTTGTAGTTATGATGGACGATTATCGCATCCGCGTCCGCATCTTCATCGGGCTGATCCTCTTTGTGGTGGGCATCCTGACGTTGCGGCTTTTCCAGTTGCAGTTTGTCGATGCCGATGCCTACGCGGGGGAGTCGCGGATGAACTCGATCCGCGAGAGCCGTGTGCAGCCGGCTCGCGGCGTGGTCTACGACCGCAATTTACGGCTGATGGTCGACAACGAGCCCAGCTACACGATCACCATTACGCCGCGGCATTTCCGCATTAACGACATCCCTTTGCTGGCGAGTCTGCTCGAAGTGCCCGACTCGCTGGTCGAGGCGCGGGTGCGTGAAGCGCGGCAATGGAGTGCGTTTCGTCCGAGCCGATCATTCCGTGAGGTGCCGTTCGAGATTTTCTCACGCGTGCAGGAAAATCAGTATCGGCTGCCCGGCGTGTGGTTCGAGGTAGAGCAGAAGCGGCGGTACACCACCGACGCGAGGGCGGCGCACGCGCTCGGCTACATTCGTGAGATCACCGAGCCGGAGCTCCAGCCTCGGCGCCGACTCGGCTATCGCGCAGGCGATCTTATCGGCAAGGCCGGGCTCGAACGGACGTACGAGGACTACATGCGCGGCCGGCTCGGGTCAGAGTTCAAGCTGGTAAACATCCATGGGATGGAGGTGAAGTCGTACCTCGACGGGCGCGACGATACGGCCCCGATGGCGGGTTACGACCTGCATCTGGGCATGGACAGCCGTGTACAGGCACTCGCGGAGTCGCTCTTCGTGAACAAACGCGGCGGTGCGGTTGCGATCAACGTGAAGAACGGTGAGATCATCGCGATGGTGAGCAAGCCCGACTTCGACCCCGAGATTTTTTCGCAGTCGATTGACCGTGAGACGTGGGCGTACCTCACGACGAGTAAGGATAAGCCGATGTTGAACCGGGCCACGATGAGTGTTTTCCCGCCCGGCTCCACGTGGAAGCCATTCATGGCAATCATGGCGCTCGCGGAGGGAGACATCACCGAGTCATCACGGATCCACTGCTCCGGTGCTCATCCGTTCGGCGGGCCCGGCATGTTTCGTTGCCTTGGCGTTCACGGCTCGATTGACGTCCGCTACGCGATGCAGGTCTCGTGCAATACGTTCTTCTTCGAGCTCATGCAGCGGACCGACGTCGACACTTACCGTAAGTACGGCAATGCGTTCGGATTCGGCGTGCGCGCACCAACCGATATCGGCGAGCAGTCGGCGGGCCTCATTCCGGATTCCTCCTATTTCAACCGCATGTTTCCGCGTGGCTGGACGCGTGGTTACTCGATCAACCTCGGCATCGGCCAGGGCAACATGAGTGTCACGCCGATGCAGATGGCCCGCTTTACCGCGGCGATTGCCAACCGCGGAACGCTGCATCCGCCGCACCTCGTGCGAGAGCTGGTTCACCCCGAAACGGGCGATGTGCTACGCCCTCATCTTCCCGCCCCGAAGAAAATCGACATCGATGAGCACTACTTTGAGGTCGTTCGCGATGCGATGAGACTGGCGATGGAAGCGGGGACGGGTCGTAGTTCGCAGATCCCCGGCATTTCAAGTGGTGGAAAAACGGGTACGGCCCAGGCCGGGACGAACCGTCGTGACCACTCCGTATTCGTGATGTTCGCGCCCTACGAAGATCCGGAGATCGCGATCGCTGTGATGGTTGAAAACATCGGCTACGGCGGAACGGTCGCCGCGCCCATCGCGAGTCTGATGGCGGAGATGTATTTGACGGGCATGATCGACCAGTCGCCGCAGCGGCAAGCGCTCGTACAGCGTATGATGGTCATGAGCAGCCAGCCACTCCCTTAATCCTTCGCCGATGCGTACCTGGTATCGTAATCTCGACTACCTCTCGATCTTCGCGTATGCGGGGCTGGTCGCGATCGGACTCGTGGCTATTTACAGCACCACGCATGGCCCGGCCTCGGAATTCCTGCTCGAGAGCGTGCAGCGAAACTTCTACCGCCAGCTCGCCTGGAGCGG
>CAZRTY010000285.1:0-2914 GCA_964603055.1 uncultured Rhodothermales bacterium
AGACGAGGACCGTTGAGATCACAATCGCCGGCGCGTAGATCGTGATGCCTGCCGCGAACCCGCGTTGCAGCAGAAAGAGCCCCGCGCCGAGCAGCCGTGTCTTGGCGTCGAAGCGATGGCCGAGGTATTCGTACGCCGTGTACACGCCGAGCTTGCGGTACATCGGCACGAAGACTGCGGCAACAATGATGAGCGCGAGCGGCAACCCGAAGTAATTCTGAACGAACGCGATGCCGTTCTCATACGCCTGGCCGGGCATCGAAAGGAAGGTGATGGCACTGGCCTGCGTGGCCATGACCGACAGGCCGATGGTGCCCCAGCGCGTGTTGCGGTCGCCCTTCAGGTAGGTGTCGAGGCTATCGGTGCGCCGCGTGCGCCACACGCCGTAGACGGCGATGCCGATGATGGTGCCGATCAGAACGACGTAGTCGATCGGACTCATGAGAACGCACGTGTGAATGCGTACAGCAGAACCACGTACATCACGAAACAGCCGATTACGACCGCATAGACGGACGTCCACGAGCGGAAGCCCGGCGGAGACTCATCCTGGGTCTCGGTATTTCGGCGGTCGTCGGTCATCGTCCGAGGGAGATCATGTTCGCGAAGAGACGGAACGCGCCGGGCACGCCGGCGGGGAGCTGACGAAAAAACGACAAGCCGGTATACACGACGTACCCTTCTCCGTGCGGCGCAACGAGCAGCGAGCCTTCGAGCGGCGCTTCGCCGGGATCGTTCATCGCGAGGATAGGCTCGAAGCGCGGATCCCAATCTCCTGCAAAATACAGCCCCCGCTCCTGCACCCAGCCGTCGAAATCGGCACCGGTGATCCGGTTCGGCGTCGTCAGCACCGGGTGATCCGGCGCAAGGAATTGAACCGGAGACGATTCGTCCGTCACGCGCCCGCGCGACAGGTCGAACGGTACGGGCAAGCCTTCGGTCAAAAGATCGTTCGTGGTGTTGTACTGGATGATGAGGACGCCGCCACGCGTTACGTAATCAAACAGCGCCGACATGCTTCCTGCCAGATCATCGCGCGTGTTGAAGGCGCGGATGCCCAAAACGATGGCGTCGTATTCATCGAGCGCGGTACTCGACGACGGCAGCGGATCAAGCGTCGCCACCGCGATGCCCATGGCCCGAAGCGCCGCCGGGACGTCATCACCGGCGCCGTCGATATATCCGACACGCTGAGCCGTCGACCGGGCGTCGACGCTCGTCGCGAATACCCGCGCCGGCGGATTCATCACGATCGGGTCGAGGTGATCGAAGCGCAGCACCTCACGGCGTGCAGAAAAAGCCCGCCCGTCGATGCGAAGCTCTGCGCCGATCTCCGCCCGTTCGGCGTAGGACGGCGCCGTGACGTTGAACACTATCGCATCGTCGCCCGCATCATTTTTTATGGGATGTGATGTCGGTGACACCGACCATCCGGGCGGTGCATCCAGACGTACGTCGCCGTTGACGTTATCTCGGACGGGCGAGATTTCGACTTCCACGGCGCGTGATTCGCCCGGCTCGAACACCATGAGCTCATTCGTGAACGATACATACGCCGGCGGAACGACCGCCAACGCCGTCCGCACTTCTCCGTCGACCGGATCTCGTCGGACGACCTCCGGTTGCCCCGTAACTACAACCTCCCTCCCACCGATCTCAATCACATGTTCGACAGGGAGCGCGGGGTCAGCATGCGGACCGATGATGAGCCGCGGATCGAATCCGCCGTCCTCGTGCAACCAGTACGGTCGGCTCAGTGAATGTGAACGTGGAATGACGACGCTCGACGCTGTTTCGTTTAGTTCATTCGGTCGAAGATCAATACCGATCGCAAGCTCTTGATTTAGCGATGGATAGTGGACGGCCGTCCACCGCACCTCGACATCCGAGCCGACGATCACACGATGGCGCAGCTTGAGTTCATCACCCGGCACGGCTTCTCCTGCGTCGATCAAGGTTTCAGCATACACACCGGCTGCGGCTGCGATGACTTGATCGAGACGCCGGCGCTTGTCCTGAACAGCCGAATTATGGGGAAGGCGGTCGAGCTGATGCGCGAGTCCGAGTAGGGACTTCAAACTTGATGCGGGATCACCGACATCGAAGTCGGCAATCACCTCGTCGAACGATCGCCCGATCTCCCCTCCTCCTTCGTAGCGTGTCCACGTGTCGTCGATGCCGTCAAACAAAGACTCCGTCGCCGGCTCGCCCGCGAGGTGGATGAAGCGCTCGATGCGATGCCCTCGGTCGGCCACGGCGCCGAATCCCTGGCTCTTGTGCATTGAGCGGCTCCGCGCGGCAATCTCTCCGTAGAACGAGCCGCTGACGGCGTCAAAGCCTCCCGTCTGCATCTCGACGGCGGGCAGCTCATCGCCTCCATCCCATATCCCCCTGAAATCGTTGAAGACGACTCGCGTGGCGCGCCACGTTGACACGTGCGCAAGCTGCTCGGGAAAGGCGGTCGAATCTGCCGCGGCGTCCAGCGCTTCGATTGCCAGACGAGCCGACGCAGTATGATGGCCGTGCATGCCATCCATCGGTTCAGGCGGGAAGCGTGTGATGATGACGTCCGGCTGAAACCACCGTACGGCGAAGACCACATCCGCGAGTGCGTCATCATGGCCCCAGATGTCGAGCGTCTCCTCGTAGCGCTTGGAGTAGCCGAAATCCGCCGCGCGCGAAAAGAACTGTCGCGCGCCGTCGATGCGCCGTGCCTCGAGGAGTTCATGCGTTCGGATCGCACCAAGTGCATCGCCGAGCTGACTGCCGATGAGGTTCTGACCGCCCTCGCCGCGCGTCATCGAGAGATACGCTACGTCGAGCGATCGGCCGTGTGAGAGATACGCCAGCAGGTGCGTGTTCTCGTCATCGGGATGGGCCGCCACATACAACACGCGCGTCGTGTTGCGCAGGC
>CAZRTY010000286.1:0-2908 GCA_964603055.1 uncultured Rhodothermales bacterium
ACGTAGATGTTCTGCGTCATGCGGGCATCATCCGACGTCACAAACGCGAAGTGGCCCATCTGCCTGAACGTGCCGACGGTTCGCTTGCGCTTCCGCTCTACGACTTCAAGCACCTCGGCCTCAC
Source organism: uncultured Rhodothermales bacterium (assembly GCA_964603055.1). GTDB lineage: Bacteria > Bacteroidota > Rhodothermia > Rhodothermales > CAZKDQ01 > CAZRTY01. Next base: position 125 of record CAZRTY010000286.1, read on the forward strand.
GCCGGCGATCGCCGCGGCCCGGAGCGCTCAGCCCCGCCAGCACGACATCGCCGTCGAGCGCCGTTCCCATATTCCCCGAGTTGACGTAAAGGTCTTCCTCGCGCCCTTCGACCTCGAGAAATCCGAACCCTTTCGGATTCACCCGCAGGATGCCCTGCACCTTCGTCGGAATCTTCGGCAACCCGTATTGGCCGCGGCTCACCGGCGCGACCGACCCCTCATTCTCCATCTCCTGCAGCACCGTTCTGAAACGGCGGTACAGCTTGTTGTCTCGATAGCCGAGCCGCTTGGCGATCTCCTTCGGCCTGAACGTGCGGTGACCGTTGTTCTTGAGGAGGCGGAGGATGTCGTCTCTGATGACGTTCGGCTTATTACTCACGTGCGGGATATCGTTGGGAATGAAAATGCGTTGGCAGGCCGTAGAAAATCAGAGCGATTTGTTCGAAGGCCTTTAAGCGTTGATAGTTCAACAGTTACTTAGATGTCGAGTACCGTTGCGCTGACATCGTCCGGTGAAGCTTCAGCGTCATCGGCTTCCAACTCGGTGCTGTCGCTTCCGCTGCGGCCGAAGAGTCGATCGACGAGGCGCGACCAGCTTCGGAAACGCGTCTCGTATGACAGACCGGCGCCGGTGGTGTTCGCGAGCGTCTGGTTGGATCCGAGAATATCACCCTCGCGCCGATAGAATACCTCAACGGATACGCTATTACTTAGGCGGAGCTCGACGACGAACTCATCCAGCAGGTTCTGCTGCTCCTGCTGCGCCTCGTACTGATACAAGCCCTGGCCGCGGATGACGAGCCGCTCATCCATGAGCCGCAGCGCGACGCCATACGAGACGTCGAGGTCTTGCGTGTTCTCGCCCTGCACGCCCAGGTTCACGTCGAGGTTGGGCACGGCCTGACTCAGATAACGGTTGAGCTGCGTGGCCACGAGCTGCGACAGACTGTGGAAGGCGAGCTGGTTGCGCGTGGCCGACAGCGTCTCTTCGCCGTATGACGTAAGCGATGTCGTCAGCAAGAACGAGTTCGTGAGCATCACACTCGTGGCGTACTCAGTTGAGCGTTCCGGCTGGTTGAGGATCGACTCGATGCTCTCGTACGCGGTGATGGTTTCGTGGCTTGTCCGGTCGATTTGAAGCTGGAGGTCAACCATCGGCGCCGCCACCCGCCCGGTGATGTTGAGCTGGACGATCAGCGGGATCCTCGCGCGGTCGCTCACCACGATGGGCAATCCGGCGGCGGAGGCTCGTGTTCGGTACGAGGCCATGATGTCGAGCGCGGCGTTGTCAGGCTCGCCATCCCACGTAATCGACCCACCGTCGATCAGAAAGCGGCGCACGAACACGTCTCCCGCGGTGAAGAGATAATCGCCCGAGTCGACTTCGAGCGTGCCGTAGACGGCGTAGTCGCCCTCGGTTCGCAGCAGCTGGATGCGGCCGCTGCCTCTCGCATTAATGACATCGCCGCTGACGGGGTCGACCACCAGATGGATGCCCGTGCCTTGTCTGGCGAACATATTCAGATCCATCTCGATGCCGTCGACGAACATCCGCTCACCCTCGGGCCGGGCGTCGAGGAGGTTGCGGCGCTGCGTCAACTCAGCGCGCGTCGGCGTATTGCCGAGCGAGTCGGCAAAGACGATAAAGCCGGCATCAGATGCGCCCATTCCTTCGTGAATGGCGATGTAGACGTTGCTCTCCGGCGCGATGACGGCATTCGAAGAGTACAGCCGCGTGTGATCGAGCGGCCCCGTCAGCGTGACGTCTCCGGACGCGCGGACATCGCCGAAAAAGCCCATGTCGGACGACGACGCCACGTTCATGAACTGGAGCCGGTCGAGCTCGGCGCTGAGGTCGAAGCTAAAGAAGCGGTAGTCGTTAAAGAGGATGCCGCCGTTCACGAGCGCGCGGCCGCCCGTGGCATCGGTGACCGTGGCATTGTGTACGCGGATGGCATCGGCATCGACCGACACGTGGCCGTCGACCTCGTATCGCAGGTTGAACTCCGGAATCCTGAGCGATCCATCTGCCAGCCGCAGAAATGCATCGAACAGCGGCCGGCGGAAGTCACCCGCGATGTGGCCCGTCCCAGAAAAAACACCTTCGGCATCGGCGATCTCATCCCGAAAAATCAGATCCATAAAAAATGCGTCGGCGTGGCGAACATCCAGCATCAGATCGAGCAATCCCGGGTCGATCAGCCGGCGATCCGGGCCGGGCACGGGTAGCTGGAAGTGACCGTGGACGCGGAGGTCATTCAGCGCCTCACCGCCCGGCACGCGCGGGTCATCTACGGCGTTCTGTCCATCAGTGAGCGGGGAGAGGACAGCGTCGAGCTCGATGTCTGGTCGCCCAGGTGCATAGCGGCTGTGCAGCATGAGATGACCGAGAGGTCGACCGGCAAGTGTTAGACGGCCGACTTCCGCCTCGCCCGTCAACTCCGGCCGCGCAAGCACGCCGGTCAGCGCAAGATGACCGTTCAGCACGCCGCCAATGGGGTCGGTCATACGAAGCATCTCCGACAGGTCGTGCAGCCGTACGCGTTCGACACCGGCGTACAGGGTGTCGCGCCGGCTGTTCGAAACGATGCCTTCAAGCTTCAGCCGTTGCCGCGTCTCCACCGGCTCATCGCGCGCGGCCAGCTCGAGCCCGATCACCTCAACCGCATCCGAGTAGATCAAGATTGGCTCGGAAGAAGCCAGCATCCAGGCTGATGTGGAGGATTGGAGATCGATCCTGCGAAATTGCAGCCTGTTGTGTCGCCGACCAACTTGCACATCCGC